>NZ_JBVJHZ010000029.1:0-72231 GCF_055586545.1 Glycomyces sp. NPDC050141
TCCTGGGGCGCAGTGTGTTTGGCGACTGCTGTTGTACCAGGAGCTTCTTCCTTGCCCTGCAACGGAACTCACCCAGGATGAGAAGGGTTCAATGTTCAAGGCGCTCGGCTTCACCAAGAACGCCATGAAGATCGCCAACAAGTTCGCCGACATCTGCATCGCGATCTCGGGCTCCCAAACCCTTTCTGCGACCAAGGGAGTGCTGCTCACCGCGGGCGGCGCGGTCGCTACCGCCGCGGGCAACGCGGCGCAACCGCTCTTCTCGACGCTGGGGCACTCCGACGCCGCGATGCCTTCGTCTACCTCCGTCGTCGAGGCGGGGATCATCGTTGCCGACATCCAGGCGATCAGCTGCGCCGAGACCAAGCTGCGGCCGCTCGCCACTGATGCGACCCACATCGCCGACGTCGCCCGCGAGACCACCGACGGAGAGCTGACCTGGGGCATCTGCGCGCTGCTCTTCGAGGACCGGTACAAACAGACTGCGAACGACCTCACCGAACAGATCGAACTCTGCGAGAGCGCGCTGAGCGGTTCGGCGGACAAGCTGAAAGCGAGCGCTGAGGACTGGGAAGCGGTCGACCAGGAGATCAAGGAAGCGTTCGAGGGGCTGATTCCCGATTGACCGCCCGTTCTCGGCGCGCGGGCACGGATGACATGGTGTGAGCATGGAAATCGACGGGACGGCGGTGTTCAACGCGGTCGTGGTGGCGTTGCTGGCGGCACTCGTGGTCGCCGTTGCCGTGATTTATGGGCGACGGGCCCGGACCATCTCCAGGCAAGCGAACGAGGTTCCGCGATGGGCGCGCGAGCACGGGTTCGCACTAGTCGAGAACGCAGATGCGGTGCGCGCTAGCGGGAAGCGCCGGGGTCTTTCGGGCTCTAGCGCCAAGCTGTTCGCCGGGATCGCGGCGACGCCACTCGAGGAGAACGTCAAGCTGCTGCTGCACCGGCCGACCACCTGGCACTGGATCGTGCAGCACGGCATCCGAAACGGGAACCCGAGCCGGGCGCAGCCTCGCACTGCTCTGGGCATGGCGTTCGACTACCACTGGGCCGATGCGGTCGCGGTCGGCCTGCCGGGGAGCGCAGGACCACTACTCATCACCCGTCGCCGTCGGATGCGGGTATCGCTGTGGATCCACCGGAGGCTGCGGCTCGCGACCGGAGACCGCGACTTCGACCGGGCATTCGGTGTGCTGGGAGCCGACCCTGCGTATGCGCAACGCGTGCTCGACGCAGGGATGCGATCCTGGCTCCTCGAAACGGTCATCCCCGCCAAGACAGTGCTGGTCCTCGACGGCACCTGGTGCTACGCCGCCCGGCACGAACCACTGCGCCTCGCCTCCGTGCCCAACCGCATCGCACTCGTCACCGGCCTCGCCGAACGCCTGCCCGAAGCGGCTTTCCGCTAACCCGCTGAGCTGTGCATTCACTGCAGTTTGCCAGGACTGTACGGGTTGCGAGCCCCTGCTAACCTGAAAATCAGATTTAGCACCCACACCGCCGTACCTCGGAGGGCCCCCTATGGCACAGCGCAAGTTCGACCCCGAAGCGCTTGAGGAGTTCATGCGCGTCGTCAGGGAACAGCTGCTCAAGCCGCTGGAGGACGAGCTCCAGCCGCTGATGATGGAGGGGGGCGCGCTGAACAAGGAGCCTGCGTTCGGCGATCTCGACGGCTCGAAGACGGCAATGGAACGGTACAAGGCGTTCCACCAAGGCACCTGGGACAACGTCGAAGCGACTCGTGCCGCCTACTACGGGATGCTCAAGACCCTTCAGGATTCGATCGATCTTAATGAAGAGGCCGAGGGCATGAACGTGTCCGAGACGTCCAGCTATGAGAACGAGCTGAGCTAACCAGCCAGGACCGGCAGAGAGAAAGAGCCTGACAGCATGAAGTACCGAAACGCAGTCCTCGCATTCGCGACTAGTTCCGCCTTGCTCGCCCTCACCGGCTGCGGTGCGATGAGCGGCGATGAGGGCGGTGACAGCGACAGCGGCGCTGAAGGATCGCCGGTCGGCGACGAGATCCGGTCTTGGGACCCCTGCGAGGTCCTTGACGGCAACCAGCCGATCGTCGACTTCATGCAGATCAAGACAATTGACACCCCCGACGGCAAGTTCACCAGCGCTCCCTACGGGGAGGGCCTTGACGCGCAGGCCCTCAGCTGCCTCGGAATGGTCGACGTGTCGACCTATGAGGAGATCGACGGTGCGGAAGGCATCAACGAAGGGGAAGTGTCGGTCGGCATCGTTCCGTGGGACACGGAGGAAGACGCGCAGCTCAGCTACGAGGAGCGCACCGGTCCTGACCAGGATCGACGAGCCGAGGGCGGAGCGGGCTTCGAATTCACCGGTGAGGAGGACCTCGCGGGTGAATGGGACGAAGGAAAGCTCTTCGTGGCCGAAGACGACCAGAGCTACTACTACGACGCCTATATCCGTGACGGTCAGTGGCTGCTGTGGGTCTCGATCGACTTCAACAAGGACAATGCGGTCGCCTACTACGAAGAGGCGATCAACATGGGCCTCGCCGATGGCAGCCCCGAGGACTACGCGTCCTACCCGTTCACCAACGACGAGCTGCAGCAGTGGCTCATCGAAGAGTATGTCCCGCAAACTCACGAGTCTATTAGTGCTCGTATCCCTCAGGAGTAGCAGCCATGGGCGACGAAGTCGAAGAATATGAGAAGAGGGAACGGGACGAACTCGCCGTTTCCGATGCATCAGGTCTGGACAAGGACTACACGGAGTCCAAATATCTCTCGCAGAGTCCTTGCGGCGGTGACTGCTCGACCAAGGTCGGCACCGACGCAGAGAAGGCCTGGCTCAAGCTCATGTCCGCCATTCCCGTCCGCGACCAGACGGTCAAGGCGAGGTCCTCGAGCATGGCCATGCCGGATGACATGACCGTGCAACAGGTCGTCGACGACATCCGACCGAGCAGCCCCAACGACTACGCGATCCAGACCATCAAAGAAGGATGGGACGACTTCCGAGGCAAGATCAGCTTCCACGATCCGGCCTTGAAGGGCGCGCTGGAGAGCCTGTCGAAGGAATGGACGGGCACCGACTACGACGCCTTCGAAGAGCAGGTCACCGTCGTTCTCGACAACCTAAAGCAGATCCTCGAAGACATCGGCACGATGGACGCAAGCGACACCGCGCTCGGCATGCTGAACCAGAAGCAGGAAGAGATCTACGCCCTGCAGGGCAGCGGCGGCGAGGTCCCCTATCCCGCTCCCCAGCTGTGGTGGGACGACGGCGGCTTCTGGGGCGTCAACGAGATCCACATCCGTCCCCCGTTCTGGGACAAGGGCACCTGTGAGAAGCAGGAGGACCCCTTCGGCGACGGGTGCGGCGAGCCCGACGCCGGCGGCAAGCGGTTCATGGAGATGGCCGGCTTCGACACGGAACGGGCCGATGAGGTGCACAACTTCATCGAAGACCGGACCAACTACTACATGCAGAAGTACAAGGACGAGAACATCACCCAGGACCAGGCCGCCGAAATGGCCCGCGGTGATGCGAGCGAAACCGTCCAGCAGGACTCCGAATCGGCAGCGAGCGACTACGAAGAACGCGCCAACATCGTCAACCAGGACGTGATCTCCCGCAAGGACAGCACCAGCACCGCTGTCGGCGAGATCCAGCCGACATCCGTGCCGGCCAAGGAGACCACGCTCAAGGACCCCAACGCACCGACCACGAACTTGCCCCCGATGGAGCCCGGCGGCGGGGGCGGCATGCCCTCCCCCGGCGGCATGGACAACATGAAGACGCCGGACACGCCGTCCACGGACCTCGGCAGCTTCGACCCCCCTCCGACTACCGACCCCGGAGACTTCGACCCCTCGACGCCTGACACCGGTGGCCTTGACAGCGGCGGGTTGGACGACAACCCGTGGGATTCCTCCACCCCTGACCCCGATGACATCTCCGGTGGTCTGGCCTCCGGCGGGGGCCTCGGCAGTGGCGGCGGGCTCGGCGGCGGCCTGGGCGGTGGCCTCGGCGGCGGTGCCGGTGGCGGCATCGGCGGTGGTGCCGGTGGCGGTCTCGGCGGCGGCATGGGTGCTGGCATGGGCGGCATGATGGGCGGCGCCGGTGGCGGCCGCGGTGCCGGTGCTGGAGCTGGTGGTCGCGGCGCAGGTGGCCGCGGTGCCGGTGGCCCGAAGGGCATGGGCAAAGGCATGGGCGGCGGCAAGGGCATGGCCGGCGGCATGATGGGCGGCGCCGGTGGCGGCCGCGGCATGGGCGGTCAGGGCGAGGGTGAGGGCGAGTCCAGCACCTGGCTGACCGAGGAAGACGACGTCTGGGGCATCGGCAACGAAGAAGAAGACCCTTACGCGTAGCGACGATCCCGAGGGCGGCGACCGAACGACGGCCGCCGCCCTCGGACCGCACGCGGGGACGGACACCCCGGACCAGGACCGCGATCCCGTCGCGGTGGAAGAGAACCTCCCGATCCACAGCAACACGAGCCCACCGAACCGGAGTCCCCGATGGTCGACATCACTGGCGTCACCACCAGCCAACTGTCTGAAGCCGAGAACGCCCTGCGCCAGGTCCAACCCGACGCAGCGACCTTGAGCGACAAGGTCAACGAGGACGGCATGGACGTCATGGCCTGGGGGCTCTGCGGGATGGCCACGTTCGCCACCCCGTACTTCTCGATGGTCGGCGAAATGCGCTCGCTGTTCAAGATGATGGCCGACGGCATCGAAGGCCACGCCGAACGCATCGAGGCCTGCCGCACCGACTGGCAGAACGCCGACGACGAGATGGCCCAGGCCTTCGCGAAACTCGACCCCCAAGGGCTCGGCGAGGCGTACAACCTCGCGGGGACCACCTTCAACTACTCCAGCGGGGGCGACGCCTTCCGCACTGACTCGTGGAAGAGCGTCACCGGCCCGACCTTCTACAACAACACCGTGAACGGCGTCAATGCCGTCAAGGAGGTCTTCCGCGCGCAGGACGGTGCCTCCAGCGTCATGGGCGGTCTCGGCGATCTCACCAACTCGGTGTTCCAGCTCGGCGGCGACATCGGCACGTTCTTCGAGAACCCCGTGAGCCTCCTGCTCCAGAACGGCCTGGAGTTCCTCGTCAAACTCATCAAACCGGTGGACGACCTCATCGGCCTGGTCACCGGCAACCCCTCCCGCATGGGCGACGAGATCCAGCGGTGGGGCGAGATCCGCGAAGCCATGCACCCCATCGGGGAGGCCATCGCCGCGCTGCCGGAAGGCGCGCTCAACGAGTGGCACGGCAAGGACGGCGACGCCGCCCGGGAGAAGATCGGCGAGTTCGCCGAGGGCGTGTTCGAGCTGGCGGACAGGACGATCATTCTGGAGAGCCTGCTGCGGCTGTGCGAGGCGCTGTCAACGGCGATCCAGAAGTGGCTCATCAGCCTCGTCGCCGACTGGTGCGTCCAGGAGGTCACCGCCTGGCTGCTCGCGCTGGCGACCTCGGTGGTCAGTTTCGGGGCGTCGACGGCTTCGGCGCTGGTGCGTTCGATCGTCAACGCGGTCGTCACGATCGGCAAGGCCATCAAGAAGGTCTACGACGTGATGGCGACGTTCGCGAAGACGAACAAGATCATGAAGCCGGTGCTGGACTTCATGGGCAAGGTCTCCGGGCCCTGGGCCGAGGCCGGGGTCAAGACCGTCGGCACGGTGGGGCGCCTCATCGGCACCGGCGGTTCGGACACCGATATCGCCGATGCCTTCACCGCCTAGAGTCGCGGCATGACGAAACGGCCGTTGGACTACAGCGACGCCAGTGCCCTGCCCGCTCGCGCGAGCGGCGCGTGGGTGCAGAAACCCCCTCGAGTAGAGGTCTTCGACTGGTCGCACCCGGTGGCGGCCGACGACTCGGCGGTGTTCCTCGCGGGTGGTTCGCATGATGTGGAGCCCGAGCAGGGGCTGGCGGTGATCGATGTACTGCTCTCCTCGGCCCACGACGGCGATGGGGGCGGGGTGCTCCTGGTCGACGGGGTCGTGGTCGGCTGTGGGGACGGCCGCTACCAGGTCCAGGTCGAGCCAAGCCGCCATATCGTGGAGACCCAGGGTTGGGACGCCGCGCAGGCGTCGGTCGAGGTGTCAGCGGCGCAGCGGGTCTGCCTGACGACGGTGCTCGACGCCCATCTGGTCTCGGTCGGTCGGCATGTCAGTCCGATCAGGAGGGTTGATTCGGTTCACCGGCTCCGCCCGGTGACGCCCGATTCGAAGCTCAAGCGCCGCATAGGGGGCACGGTGATGGCGATGGGGGTGCTGCCCTGCATCGCGGCCGTCGTCTTCGCCTACGCGACAGCGCAAGACCGCCCGCTCGGCAGCCAGATGGTGCAGTTCACCTCGCTGGGGACCCTGTTGTTCTGGTTGTCGCTGCCGGTCGCCGTGGTCGTGATGATATTGGGCGCCTTGGTGTTCAACTCGGACCGCTCGAAACGCGAGAAGGCGGCGGCGCGCCATTCCGATCACGGTCTGGGGCGAGCTGAGCCGTTCGGGTGGGGCAGTGCCCTGCACCTGGCCGACGGCGTGAGGCTTCGGGAGTCGCTCCCGTCGGACGCGACCGGCGTCACGGTCCGCTTCCAGCTCGACCTGCACCGCGTGAGCGCTGAGCAGCGGCCTGGCGCGCCGGTGTCCCGTTTCGGCGACGTCGCGGACCTCTCGGCCGCGTACGCGGCCGCTCCGACAGCCACTATGGATGGTATGCCGGTGCCTTCGTCGTGGGGGAGCTGGTTCTACCCGCTCCCTCCGGGGGAGCATCGGCTCGCCGTCGAGATCGACGGGCGTTTCGATCCCTTGCGCGGCAAGGCGGTCCACACCGGCGAGGCCACCGCTCGCGGGGAGGTCGCTTTCGAAGTCGAGGCCGGCTCGGTGACCGACCTGCGAACCTGCGCGCACCTGTACCGGGTGTGGCGTCCCGAAGAGGGCCACGTCGAGACCTTGACGCCCCGGGTGGAGATCGATCCCGGGCGCAAACGGCTCCGCTGACGCTACCGATTCTCACCACCGGTGCCGCATGGCACCGGTGCGATATGTTGAAGCTCTGTGCGTGACCGCAATTCCCATCCCGCCACAAGCCCCGCAGCGAGGAGTTCACTCCGATGTCAGACAAGTACGGCTCGGATATCACCCAGTACCCGGATGTCGAGACGCCCAGCACTATGGACAAGATCGCCGGCGGCGTCCCGGTCGCGGGCGGCGCCTACAAGATCGCCACCGGCATCTACGACACCATCGCAGGCGACGACCGACTGGCCTCGGGCGCGGGCGTTCTCGGCGACATCAGCGGACTCGCGATGGAAGCCCTCATGGCCATGAGGGACCCGATCTACGCCCTCGCCAACGCCGGGCTCACGATCGTGCTCGAACTCGTCGATCCCCTCAACGACATCCTCGAGATGGTCTCCGGCGACCCCGACGCCATGCAGAAGCAGGGCGACACCTGGGGCCAGGTCGCCGAAGCGCTCAAGGCGCTCAGCGGCGAGACCGGCTCCGCGATCAGCTCGAACCTCACCAGCTGGCAGGGCCAGGCGGCCGACTCCGCGTACGAGCAGCTGTACGCCATGGAAGCCGCGATCATGGCCGCCTCCCACGAGGCCACGAGCGTGCAGACCCTGCTGGGCTGGGCCCAGGCGCTCGCCGAAGCGATCTACGGCTGCATCAAGTCGATCCTCGCCGAGCTCGTGTCGTGGCTGATCACCCGCGGCCTCATCGCGCTGGCGAACAGTGCGTGGTCGTTCGGCGCCTCGGTTGCGACGTTCCTGGTCTCGGCCTCGATCAAGAGCTACCAGATGGTGCTCCGCGGGGTCCGGCGCTTCCAGAAGGCCGCCAAGATCTTCGAGAAGATCGGCCTCATCTCGATGAAGATCCTCAAGAAGAACCCCTTCCGCGGCGCCCGAGGCGCCGGAGGCACCTTCTCCAACCTTGCCGGTAAGGATCTTTGGGTCGGCATCCTGAAGAACGCGGGCATCAAGGCGGGCACCGGTCTGGCGGCAGGGCTCGGCACCGCTACGGGGACCGCGATGACTACGGCCACGAACGCCTACTCCTCGGCGACCTATTCGTCGAGAGGTGCCGGGGGCGGTCCGGTGGTCGTGGAACTGAGCGAGCTCGAGACGACCGCCGGGAGCTTCGACGGTCTGGCGGGCAACGCCGGGGCCATCCACGGCGTGGCGTCCGAAGCGGCCGCGGCCGAGATGACCTGGGGACTGCCCGGCGTCTTCGGTTTCGAGTCCGCGTACAACGAGAACTGCGAAGGTCTCACCGAGGCGATCACCGCGATCGAGGACGCGCTCAACGGCAACGCGATCAAGCTGCGCACCTGCGTGGGCGACTACCAGGGCGCTGACGACGAGGCCGCTTCGGAGCTGAACAAGCTGCTCCAGGAACTCGAGAGCTAGCCGATGGCCTTCGATCTCCGGCGTGACGGCAAGGTGCTCCTGGAGCAGACCTGGCTCCAGCAGGGCGAAAAGCTTCAGCAGTACGTGCCTTCGTGGCGTCTCGCCGAGTTCGAGGGCATGCCGAAGCCGTACCCGACCGTCGGCCAGGTCTGGGCGGCGGTCGGGCGGTTCATCCTGCGGATCCCGTTGTACCTCTTCGTCATCTGGATCATGATGTTGGCCGCCGAGGCGGGCGGCGACTTCGGTTCGCCGAGCCGTCGCCGCCCGGCCGCGATCGTCTGGGGCGGAGGGCTCGGCAGCCGGGCGGGGAGCATCGCCACGTCGGCTATGCGGCGCAGCGGCATCTGGGCGCTGACCGACCGCCGTGTCGCGTTCCTCGGCGTGAAAGCCCGTACGCACACGAAGTTCTTCAGCGAGAAACCCACCCCCGGCAAGCCCCACCGGGACTACCGGCCCGTGCCTATCGAGACGGTCGTCGAGTTCTCAGCGTCCGAATACCGGTACGAGGGCACTGTGGACCGCACTCGCACCACGCGATTCCTCAAGCGGGTCAAGCCGGTCGGCTCGTACCACCGCATCGTGTTCGCGGACGGTTCGGGGATCGACCTGCTGCGTCGCTGAGCCGCCTAGGGCCAGCTGCGCGGTGGGACCCAGTCGGTCGCTCTTCTGTTGTCGGCGTTGACGATCGCGCCGACCTCGCTTTGCGGGACCTTGGTGGTCCACTGTGCGATCTCCGGCGGGAAACCGGTGACGGTGCCGTGGCGTTCATCCAGGATGCGGAAGACCCGGACGGGAATGTGGACCACCGTCATGTCGGCGGTGGCGGCCGTCTTGAACGTGAAGTCGAGTTCGGCCTCGTTGTCGCCGTAGACGACCCGGCAGCGGTGCTCGCCCGCGGTGAGCGGGTAGTACCAGGCTGCCCAGTCGCTCGGCACTTCGACGCCGTCGATCCAGGTGCGAATCTCCGCGGCGTGCGCGAGCGCCAGCGCCTCGCCGGTCCCGCTGTAGGCGGCGGTGCCGTCGGCGCGGCGGGTGAGCCGGTACAGGAACAGGTCGAAGACCATGAGCGGCCCGCGGACTGTACGGCCCGCGGCCCAGTCCTTCGCGTCCTGCGGGGACGGGAACGCCACGGCGGGGCCGGTCAGCGGCGCCGCCGCGGAGGCGGCGGACCGTGCGGCCGGGAGGCGGTTCGCCTTGGCGCGCTTGTGGAGCCGACTGGTCGTGCGGAAGGCGAGGACGGTGCCGGTGACGAGCGCCGCGAGCCCGGCGATCGCGGCCAGTCCGAACCCGAGCTCCAGGGCCGTTCCTTCCACGAACTGCGAGACGACGGCGGCGGTGATGACGAGCACGACGCCGATGAGGGCGGTGAGGCAGCCGATGCCTGACCGGTTCGCGGCCCGCTGTGAGAGGACCGGGACGAGGTCGGCGGCGTCCTTGACGCGGTACAGCTGCGTCCGGAAGTCGACCTGGTTGCGGACGGCGACGCTCTGGCCGGTCGTGAAGTGCGCCGTTTCGCCCGCGGCGACGCTGAACTCGGTGGAGCTGGCGTCGTAGCCCTGCACTTCGAGACGGTGGCGCCCCGGGGCGAGTTCGAGCTGGTAGCGTCCGTCGCCCGCGGCGACGGGAGTGCCGTCGAGCAGCAGGATTCCGGTGGCGTCCAAGGATTCGGCGGTGCAGACGAGGACGTCGACCAGGCCGTTCCCGGTGCTGGGCGCGAGGTCCGCGGAGCGGTCTTCGCGGTAGTCGGCGATCGAGTCGAAGCGCATTGCGGGCGCGTTCGGTGCTTCATGGCGCCGCCCGGTGGCGTCCCGGTAGGCGGCTTTCGGGGCCGGGTCGATGTCGGAGGGGCCGGTGAACCCGTGTCCGGCGTCCATCTAGCCGTTGAGCCCGTCGATGATCGAGGAGTCGGAGGGCCCGCCCGCGCCGGCCATGTTGCCGATCATGCCGATCGACTTGATGCCGGCCTCCGCCAGCGGGCTGGCGGCCTTGGCGAGCGTGTCGACGACGCGGCCGAGGATGGTGTGCGCCTGCAGGAACGCATCCACGGCCGTCTTGTAGCGCTTGAGCGCCAGGACGATCGACTGGATCGCGGTGCGGATCATGTTGAGCAGGGCGGCGACGGCGGACCCGCCGAAGGTCACCGCGGACAGCGGACCCGCGGCCGCCCAGGTCATGATGGCGTGGCTGGCCCACTTGGAGATGATGTCGAGGAGCGTCTTGCGGATGAGGGTCGCGATCAGCTCGGTCAGCTGCAGCAGGCCCTGCATGACCTGGATCTTGTCGCCCACGTCGATGACGGCTTCGGCGAACTGGGCGATCTTCTCTCGGGCGGCGTCGCCGTCCTTGCCGGCCCACTCGGTGAGCATCTCCTCGGGCACCTTGGCGATCGCCTCGCCGATCGGCGGCAGCCCCTCCTTGATGGGGTCCCAGCGCTGGATCTCGGCGTTCATCCGCTCGCCGTTGCCGGTGACCATCCCGACGAGGTCGTCGATCGGCTGGATGAACGAGATGGCGAAGTCGAGCCCGGCGGAGATGAGGAACATGAGCGGGTCGGTGGCGGCCTGCGCGAAGTCGTTCAGCGTGCCGAGGACCGAGTTGGAGACGTCGGCGACGGCGCCGATGAGCTCGCCCGCGTTCTCCGCCTTGCCGACCTTCTGCACCTTCTCGCCCACGTCCATGGCGCCGAAGATCGGCTTGGCGTAGGACTGCTTCTTCGACTCGCCGATCTCGAACATGTCGAACTTGCCGTCGCTCCCGGTGAAGGTCGACCCGCCCCACTGGATGCTGTCGCCGATGCCCTCGGGGTCGTACTTCGCGAACTCCTTCGCGTTCTCGAAGTCGATGTTCTGCCATGCCTCGCGGCAGTCCTTGAGGCGCGTCGCGTGCCCTTCCAGGCCCTCGACGGTCATCTCGAACATCTCGCGGAGCTCACCGAGCATCTGGTAGTAGCCGGGCGAGAAGAACAGGCCGGGCACGCCCCACGCCATCATGTCGAGGCCTTCGTCGTCGGCCTTGCCCTGGAGCTGCTGCGCGGCCGGGAGCTGGCCTTTCAGCTGCTGTTCGGCCTGTTCGAGTTGCGATGGCGTGATGCCGACCGGCTCGCCCATAGGGATCACCTCGGTTGCGGGGAGTGTTGCGGGTTCGAGCCAATATAGGTCAGGGTGAACAGTGGGGTTCGGCGGCGGCCCTGACGCCACCTGCCGCACACGTTCAGCGCCCCTGCGTGAGGTGGGCAGGACCCGGTTAGCATGCAGGTGAACCGCGGGCGAAAAGCGAGCGCGGCGAGATCGAAGGGAGGCGCCGTGGACGCTGATCCGACAGCAGACATGCAGCACAAGGCGGGCGAGATCCAGCGTCTCGCTGCCGAGGCCGAGGGCGAGGCCGTGAGCGAGGACGGCAAGGTGCGCGTGGTCGCCGGGGCGGCGGGCAACATCAAGGTGCTCGACCTGCGCCTCAGTGCGTTCGAACTGAGCGGCGTCGAGCTCGGCGAAGTCATCGTCGAGACGATCAGGGCCGCGGAGCGGAAGGTCCAGGCCGACCTGTCCGCGGAGATGGGCCGGATCATGGGCATGTCCGTCGGCGACGACGTGTTCGGCGGCGGCCTCACGCGAATCGAACCCGAGACGGAGGCGTGAGCATGAGCGACATGAACCGCGACCCCCAGGAGATGCTGCGGCGTCTCGAGCAGATGCAGGCGGACGCCGAGCAGATGATGGAGCGGTACAACCGGCTCGCGGACGAGATGGGCACCGCCCAGATCGAGGTGGTGTCGGACGACGGCCTGCTGCGCGTGAAGCTCGACTCCGAGGGCAAGGTCGCCGAGATCGGTATCGACGAGTACGCGATGCGGATGCGCCAGAGCCTCGGCCCGGCGATCATCATGCTCGTCGAGCAGGCCAAGGCCGAGTACGGGGTCAAGATGACCGAGATGGCGCAGTCCCTGCTGGGAGACCGGATGGACGTGATGGGCATGGTCCGCGACACGCTTCCCGAGCACATGCGCGCGAGCTTCGACCGCGAGCGCGGGCGGTAGCCGACTCTTCTGGCAGTGAAGGCCCTTCGATGACGAACGCCGACTACCCTTACGGCCCCAAGGAACCCGGCAGGATCGAGAAGACGCTCGACATCGCCGCGAAGATCCTCGATGACCCGTTCCCCGATCCCGAGGACGACCTGCGGCGCGAGCCGACGCCGCGCGAGATCGGACGGACCTGGGTCGAGCACTGGCGCGACTTCCTGAGCGGGCCGGGCTACGCGTACCGGGGCGGCGTGTCCGCGCCCGGTTTCGACCCGGGGGAGCGGCTGGCGTCGTTCATCGAGGACATGCGGGCGTTGCAGTTGCCGTTCAACGAGGTCACGAGCCTGTGCGAGGGTTCCTGGGGCGGATTGCCGTTCACGACCTTCGACACGATCAACTTCGGCGCGGCGGGTACGCACTGGCCCTACCGTTTCGTCTGCACACCTGTGCTGGACGAGCGGTTGGAGGTCGTGCACGACCCGGCGTTGCGGAAGCGGCGGCCGTACCACGTCGAGTGGTACCCGAGGCTGAGCGGGTACAAGCTGTTCACCGGGCCCTGGAACGAGCCTGACGGTGTGCTGAAAGTGCCTGGGGCGCTGAAGAAAAGCGCGTTCGGGCGGGGGCTTGCCAAGGCCGTCGGGAATGCGGCGGACCGGTTGACGATGCCGAAGCTGCACACCACCTCGCTCGACAAGGCGAGCGCCCTCGCCGAGGTGCCGTTCGAGCAGGCCCCGTTCTATGTCGGCTGGGCCGTGCGTGGAAGCTGGCTGATGGTTTTCCGGGCGGAGTCGCGGCATGTCCCGGCTGAGCCCGAACGCAGCGTCGCCGCGCTGCTGAACTCGCTCGCGGCGGTCCACCGGCTTTGGGAGGCGGCCCGATGAGCGGGTCCGAGACCTGGGCCGGCGGGCCGGAGGACAAGAACCGGGTCTGGCGGAAGCTCGACAACCTCGTCTATGTGACCGACCTGGTAATCGGCGACGCCACCCTTGACGCGACGAGGACCAAGATCGACCTGGTCAACGATGCTTCAGGGGTGTGGAAGTGGAACGCGCGCCCCAACGGGCTCGAATACGTCGACCCGAAATCCGATGCCGAGGCCTTCGCGTTGCCGCAGTGGGGGCCGCTCCTTGCGCATCTGCGGGCGCTCGGCCTGCCGATACGGCGGGTGCGGACCCTCGTCCGCGGTGAGCGCGGGGGCGTTTCGTTCGAGAGCCTCTGCGTGTGCGATGCCGACGAGGACGGTGAAGTCCTCCCATACCGGGTCTGGGTGCTGCGGAACACTGAGCAGTTGCCCGACTTGATCTGCGACTACCGTTCCAGCCGTGGCGAAGTGCCCGACGAGGTCGCCTGGTGCGAGGAGCCGGGGGCTTTCACGAAGGCCTCCGCCTTGGAGGCGGACAAGCCGGTGATCAAGGAGGGGCGGTTCACGAAGAGCCTGATCGGCCGTGCGATCGCGGGGAAAGTCAACGACTTCTTGGATACGTCTGTTCGGGTTACTGTGTGGGCCAAGGATTCCAGGACGGCGCAGACCGTGGCCGAAGCCGCCAAGAGCGAGCCGCACATGCGCCGAGTGGTCTGGATGGTTCGCGGCGGCATGTTCGTCTACGCGACGCCGATGCTGGTGCAAGGTGCGGACCCCAAGAAGGAACGGGACCACCTGTTCACGCACAAACTCGCCGACCTGCAACGCCGCTTCGCGGCGGTCCTGGGCGCTTAAGCCGGTTCGAGCCAGAGGCGGGGTTCGTAGGATTCGATCTCGCCGGTGGCGGGGCGCCAGACGGCGTAGACGTGGGCTTCGGCGTGCAGTGCGATGGTTTGGCCTGCATGGGCTTCGACGGTGAGGTCGCGGTGCTTTTCCTGGTTGCCGGTGTGGCGGGCGGGGACGTCGAGGTTGGTGGGGCGGCCGTCGGTGGCGACGGTGACCTGGTAGGCGCCGGTGGGGACGAGGTAGCGCCAGTGGCCCCAAGAGGCGGGTTGCTCGGTGCCGTTGATGTAGACGCGGGGCGGGCGGGTCCAGGCGCGGGCGAGGAATGAGCCGTGGGCGGGTTTGCGGTGGCCTGCCCAGAGGTGCCTGCCGCATTCGAGGTGGAGGTCGATCGCGGCGAGGCCCGCCGGGAGCGGGGGCAGGGCGGTGGGCTTGGCGCCCAGGTGGATCGCGTTGTCGCCGTGGGGGACGGGCTCGCGGGGCGCGGCTTGGCGCTGCGCGGTGAGGTCGCGGTGGTACTTGGCTTTGGCGCGGCGGTACAGGGGCAGGCCTGCACTGATGAGGGCCACGGCGAGGACGCCGAGGGCGACGCCCGACGGCAGGTGCCAGTTCTCGCTGGGCAGTCCGATCATGGCCCCGCTCATCGGGAGGCAGCAGATCAGGGAGGTCATCGCCAGCCACGACCAGCAGCCCGCGTTCGTGGGGATGAAC
Source organism: Glycomyces sp. NPDC050141 (assembly GCF_055586545.1). Classification (NCBI taxonomy): domain Bacteria; kingdom Bacillati; phylum Actinomycetota; class Actinomycetes; order Glycomycetales; family Glycomycetaceae; genus Glycomyces; species Glycomyces sp. NPDC050141. The sequence continues at coordinate 14,842 of NZ_JBVJHZ010000029.1, forward strand.
TCGGTGGTCTCGGGGAGTTCGCCGAGGACGCGGTGGCCGGTGGCGGGGTCGGCGAAGTACTGGAGGCCGTGCCTGCCGCCGTCCGCGATCTCGATTTCGACGGGGTCTACTGTGGTCGTTCCTTGGACTTCGACGCGGTGCGTTCCGGAAAGCAGGACCAGGTCGAGTTGGCCGTTGCCGACCGAGACGGGGACGCCGTCGACGCTGATCACCGGGGCGGTGGCGCCGCCGTCGGCGAGGATCGAGAGGAGGCCTTCGCCCGGGCCGGGCTGCAGGTCGGGTTCGCGCAGGGCCCGCACTGGTGCGCGGTTGGGCAGGCCCGTGCGGGGGTCGTTGCGGGATGCCGAGGGCCGGGCGACGGCGTTGATCCGGTCGTTGACCACGCGCATCGCGTTGTCGCCCACCAGTAGCGGGCGCGGCTCGGGGAAGGCGCTCTCGCGGTCGCGGTAGGCGCCGCCGAAGCGGCGGTGGCGGGGCAGGTCGTCGCGCGCGGGGGTCATTTCGGTCCTTCCGGAGGGGGTAGGGACAAGATAGGCGACCCCGGCTCCTCTGGGTGACCGGGCGGTGGCCCCAGACCTGTATCTTGCTCGCATGGGAATGAAAGACCGCCTCGAGCAGATGAAGCAGCGCGCGCAGGAAGCGGGCAAGATGGTCGTCGACGTGGGCGTCGACGCCGCACGCGAGAAGCGCGACGCCGCAGTGGGACTTGCTAAGAGCAAAGTGGACGCTGCCACCGGGTATGCGGTTGAGAAGCGCGACGGCGCCGTGAACTTCGCGAGCGACGCGAAGACCGCCTTCAAGGAAGGCGACCTCGAAGACCTGCTCAAGCGGCTGCCGCTGCCGGCCTCGCCGGTACAGCAGGACTGGCAGTGGAGCCTCGGCAAGCTCATCACCTCCGGCAACAAGCCCCCCTTGGGCACCGGGATGCTCCTGGGCCTCCTCGACAACTTCGGGACCATCGACATCGGCCCCGAAGAGGTCGGCTTCGACGGCTCCCACGCCAAATGGCACAAGGTGAAAGCGGTCCGCACGCGTTCCCTGGACGGCATCATCCAGAAGCTCTCCACCGACTCCTTCACCGAGAGCATCGAGAACCTGCTGCCGCCCGTCCCAGGCCGCGGCTGGGTCTCCGAGAAGGCCACTTCCGCGATCTTCACGATCTGGGCGATGGTCGCCGACCTCGCCATCCGCGACCCCGAAGCCGGTCGGCGCCAAGTCGTCTGCGAGATCGAGTACAAGGGCTGGATTCGCACGAAGGAGGCCGAGACCGGGTTCTTCACCGGCCCGGTGATGGCCCTGCTGCCCAACCTCGACCAGGTCTTCCGCGACGAGGCCGCGCGGCGCGGCGTGCTCGTCGAGCAGGCCGAGCAGACCACGATCGAGAACGCCGAGGCGCGCGTGGCGTGGCTGCGCGAGAAGCACGCCGCGATCAGCGCGAAGCGCGAAGAGGCCCGCAAGCAGATCGAGTACTGATCCGCCTGCGGGCCTTCGGAAAAGCTACTTGGGGTGGGTCTCGCCGGGGTAGCGCAGCCCGATCTGGGCGCGCGCCTCGTCCATGATCTCCATGACCTCGACAGTGCTCTGGGGCGGCACGAGCGTCGACTCGAGCCGTCCCTGGCGCAGCGCCCGGTGCACTTCGAGCGCCTCGTGGACGTAGCCGTGGCCGACGTACGGCGCCTCGAACTCGCGCGGCGACTCGTCGTACCGCACGAGCGTGTACCCGCTCGGCCGGTAGGCGTAGTCGCGCAGTTCGATGCGGCCCTCGGTGCCCGAGATGGTGACCTCGTTGGCGGGCCCGCCCCGGTAGGAGCAGGAGAGCTGCGCGATCGCGTTGGGGTACTTGAGGGTCAGGGTGGTCTGCGCGTCGACCCCGGTGGTGTCCATGACGCTGTGGGCCTGGATCGAGTCGGGCTTGCCGAGTACCAGGTGCGCCAACGTGATCGGGTAGACCCCGAGGTCGAGGAGGGCGCCCCCGGCGAGCTCGATGTTGCGGAGCCGGTGGCTCGGCGCGACGTCGGAGGCGAACGAGAAGTTGCCGTGCACCGACACGACCTCGCCGATCATGCCCTCTCTGATCGCGCGGCGCATCTCGCGGATGGCCGGGTTGCAGCGGGTCCACATGGCCTCCATGAGGAACCGCTGGTGCTCGCGGGCCACGTCGAACATCGTGCGGGCCTGGGAGGCGTTGTACGCGAAGGCCTTCTCGCACAGGACGTGCTTGCCGGCTTCGAGGAGCTGGAGGGTGGGCAGGTAGTGGTGCGAGTGCGGGGTCGCGACGTAGACGATGTCCACTTCGTCATCTGCCGCAAGGGCCTGGACGGACTCCCAGGCCTGGGGGATGTCGTGCTTCTTGGCGAACGCGGCGGCGCGCTCCGCCGATCGAGAGGCCACAGCGGTGACGCGGCAATCGTCGAGGAGGGCAAGATCTTCCACAAAGGTCGATGCGATTCCACCGGTCGCCAGGATTCCCCATCGGATCGGTTCAACCATGGACGTAAGCACACCACAACTTCTCGCGATCGTCAACACGAGGGTCAGCGGTACTATCTCCGCCAACCGGGCCATTTTCGCCAACGGGGATCACTGTCGGTCACGTCCCTCCTGTGACCTGGTGATTGATGTGACCTTTCCCGCAATGGGGAACCGAACGCTCCGTGGCACTATGGCGAAATGGTTCGAACTCCCATACTCCGCTCCAAAGCCCGGCGCGCCGCCGCGCTGGCACTAGCGGTCCTCGGCGGCGGGCTCCTGACGCTCGGCCTCGCCGTCCCGGCCTCCGCGCACGCCGCGCTCACCGGCACCGATCCCGAGGACGGCGCCACCCTGGCCGAGGCCCCCGCGGAGGTCACGGCGAAGTTCTCCGAGATCCTCGACGAGGCCTCCACGGAGATCGCGGTGACCGACCCGAGCGGCGCGGTCGTGGACGTCGCCGACCCGGGCTACGACGGGGACACGTTCATCCAGCCGATGCTCTACACCACCCCCGGCGAGTACACGCTGGCGTTCCGGGTGATCTCCGAGGACGGCCACCGCGTCGACGACGCGATCACGTTCACCGTCGAGTCGATCCCCGAGGGCCTGTACGCGCCCGGCTCCGAACCGACGAGCGAGGCCACGAGCGGGGACGCGACCACCGAGCCCGCGACGCAGGAGACGACCAGCCGGGCGACCGGCGGCATGCCCGCCGAAGACGACGAGGACGACTCGAACACGGGCGCGGCGCTCGCCGCGATCCTGCTCGGCCTGCTCGTGGTCGTCGTCGGCGGCGTGGTGCTCGTGAAGGTGCTGGGCCGCAAGCAGAAGGACGAGGGCGAACAGCCCTAGGGGCAGTTGACCCACTCATCGGTGCCGTCGCCGAAGAACTGGTGCTTCCAGATCGGCAGGCGGGCCTTCACCTCGTCGACGAGGTCGGCGCAGGCGTCGAAGGCCTCCTTGCGGTGCTCGGCGGCGACGGCCGCGACGAGCGCCGGGTCGCCGATCTCCAGGTCGCCGACCCGGTGCGAGACGACGACGCCCCGCACGCCGGGCCGCGCCGCGATCTCCTCGGCGATGGTCCGCAGCAGCTCACCGGCGGACGGGTGCCCTTCGTAGGACAGCCGGAGCACGTCCCGGCCGTGGTCGTGGTTGCGGACGACGCCCGAGAACGACACGACCGCACCGGCCTCGGCCGCGGCGACCGCGGCCTCGTGCTCGGCGACGTCGAGCGGGGCGTCCAGTACGCGTGCGCGGATCATGGTCACACTCCAGGGACGGTAGCGAGGGCGACGCTGGAGCCTTCGGCCCCAACGGTTTCGGGGCCGATCACGGCGAACCCGGCCGCGCCCGCCAGGCCGCGCAGCATCGCGGAGCCGTGGTGGCCGAGCCGGTGCCCGGCCTGGTCGACGAGGGCGAGGTGGGTGAAGCCGCCGCGTCCGGGGACTGCTTCGGCGAGCGTGACCTGCTGCAGCGGCGGCAGCGGCAGGCCGCGCAGGCCCGCGATGAGCGGCGCGACGAGCGAGACGACGGCGATCACCGCCGACTGCGGGTTGCCCGGCAGCCCGGCGATGAACTTCCCGTCCCCGGTGCGCGCCAGCAGCATCGGGAACCCGGGCCGCACCGCGACCGTGTTGATCACGTACTCGGCGCCGATCTCGGCGAGCGCGGCGTGCAGGTGGTCGACGGGGCCGACCATGGTGCCGCCGGTGGTGCACACCAGGTCCGCGTCGTCGAGCGCTTCGCGCAGGGCCGCGACGTGCGCTTCGAGGGTGTCCTCGACCGGCCCGATGCTCGGCCCGGCCTGAGCCCCGGCGGCCTGCAGCATGTGGGGGACCATGGGCCCCAAGGAATCACGGACCCGGCCGTCCCGGGAGACCCCGGAGGTCAGGAGTTCGTCGCCGAAGACGACCATGCGCGTGACGGGCCGGGCGTGCGCGGGCAGCGTCGCGTGCCCGGCGGCGGCCGCGAGGCCGACCACGGGCGGGCTCACGGGCGTCCCGGCGGGCAGCAGCTCCTCGCCGCGCGCGGCCTCCTCGCCCGCCTCGCGCCATTCGCGCGCGGCCGGGCCGGTCACGGAGCCGTACTGGACCTCGCTGTGCTCCAAGCGGATGATGCCCTCAGCGCCTTCGGGGACCTGCGCGCCCGTCGCGATCTTGACGGCCTGGCCGGGCTTCAACGGCTCGGGCACCTGGCCCGCCAGGACGGCGCCGTTCGTGTGCCACGGGCCCTCACCGGCGACGGCCCAGCCGTCGACCGCCGAGGTCGGGAACGCGGGCAGGTCGGAGACGGCGACGAGCGGCGCGGCCAGCGCGGAGCCGACCGCCTCGCCGAACGAGAGCTCGGCCGCGGCCGGTTTGGCTGCGAAGCCTGCGGCCCAAGCGGTCTCGCGGGCCTCGGCCCAGGGGAGCGGGCTCGTCGTCATCAGGAGTTCCCCTCGCTGTCGTCGCGTACGTGGTCGCCGTCATGGAGCTGCGAAATGGCGTGCTCGACGAGCTCGGCGGTGAGCACGGCGAGGCCGTCCTTCGCCGCGCCCTTCGACCCGGCCAGGTTCACGATGAGCGTGCGGCCCGCGACCCCGGCGATGCCGCGCGAGAGCGCCGCGTGCGGGGTCTTCGCGAGCCCGGCGGCGCGGATGGCCTCACTGATGCCGGGGACGTGGAAGTCGACGACGCTGCCGGTCATCTCCGGGGTGAGGTCTTTCGAGGTCAGGCCGGTCCCGCCGGAGGTGACCACGAGGTCGGCGCCGTCGGCGACCGCTTTGCGCAGCGCCTCGGCGACCTCCTGGCCGTCGTGGACGACGACAGGGCCGGACACGTCGAAGCCGTTCGCGGTGAACCCTGCGACGAGGATGGGCCCGGAAGTGTCCTCGTAAACCCCGTCAGCCGCCCGGTTCGAGGCGACGACTACTACTGCCTTTACCGCTGCCATGTGCCGGTCTTCCCGCCGAGCTTCTCTTCGACCTTGATGTCGGTGATGACGGCGGCCGGGTCGACGGCCTTCACCATGTCCACCAGTGTCAGCGCCGCCACGGACACGGCCGTCAGGGCCTCCATCTCGACCCCGGTGCGGTCGGCGGTCTTCACTCGCGCGCTGATCTGCACGCCCTCGTCGGTCACGGTGAGATCGAGCTTCACGCCGCTGATCGCGATCGGGTGGCACAGCGGCACGAGGTCGGGCGTGCGCTTCGCGGCCATGATCCCCGCAATGCGCGCCGTCGCGAGCGCGTCGCCCTTCGCGAGCGAGTTCTCGCGCAGCGCCGCGACCACCTCGGGGGTGGTCACGAGCCGCCCGGTCGCCAGCGCCGAACGGTGCGACACGTCCTTCTCGGAGACGTCGACCATGCGGGCGGCCCCGGACGAGTCGACATGCGTGAGGTCAGCCATGCCGCGAAGTCTAGTCGCGGCGCGGGTCGGCGCCGAACCGCCGACATTCAGAACTCGCGGCGCGAGCTCCAGAACGCGACGTTCGCGATCGTCGCGGTGATCATCCCGGGCCCGGCGAAGATCAGCGGGAAGACCGCTTCGAACCGGGAGGGCAGGCCGAGGCCGGGCAGCGGGCCGACGAGCATGTCGACCTGCATGCCGGGCTCGTAGTCGCCGAGGATCGTGATCGGGTCGCCGTCCTCGCGGGTCGCGGACGAGCGCATCCAGGTCCCGTCGGTGCACCAGGTGCCGACGCAGGACTGCGCTTTCCCGTCGTCGAGAACGTTCACGGTCTCGTACTCGCCCCAGAACAGGTACGCGACGCACCAGACGGTGACGGCGGCGGCGAGGCCGAACCAGGCCGCGAGGGCGAGCGCGGCGGCGCTGAACTTGAAGGCGCGCATGGGCGGGTCACTTTCATGAGGGGAGGGAGGGTGCGAGGGGCGGAAGGGGAGGCCGGGGCAGGCCAACATTACGCGTCGGCCACTTCGCGGTGCGGCCTCGGATTCGGCTCCGGGGGCCTGTATTAGCGTCGAGGCGTGATCGAATGGCTCTACCTCGCCGTCCAGGGCGTCGCGCTGGCGATGAGCGCCTGGTTCTTCGTCGACACGGCCCGCTCTGCGCTGGTCGGCCGCCGCCACCTCGTCGGGGTCGCGGTGCTCGAAGCCGTGCTGCTCGTGCAGCTGGCCGTGGCGATCGCGATCGTGCCGGGCGAGGCGGGCGGCGGGAAGGCGCTGTTCTTCTCGTACCTGGTGACCGCGGTCCTCGTGCCGGTCGCGGCGAGCTTCTGGGGCTCGATCGACCGGAGCCGGTGGGGGATCGGGACCGTGGCGGCGTCGGGCGTGATCGTCGCGGCGCTCATGCTGCGCATCCACCAGATCTGGGAGCTGCAGATCCATGTCTGAGACTGAGGCTGCGGCGGCGGCGCCGCGGGAGCTCGCGGCCGGGTTCGGCCGACTGATCGTGCTCGTCTACGTCGTGTTCGCGGTCTCGGCCGGGGTGCGGGCCGTGTTCCAGGTCGCGACGAAGTTCGACGAGGCGCCGGTGAGCTTCACGCTGAGCGCGATCGCCGCGCTCATCTACCTCGTGGCGGCGGTCGCGATCATCCGCGGCGCCGGGGGGCTCGCGCTGCTCGCGGTGGGCGTGGAGATGGCCGGGGTGCTCGCGGTGGGCGCGCTGAGTCTCGTCGTGCCGGAATGGTTCCCGGAGCCTTCGGTGTGGTCGCACTTCGGGTCGGGGTACGGGTACGTGCCGCTGGTGCTCCCAGCGGTCGGTTTGGTGTATCTCCTCAAGCGCCGCAAGGCGACCGCTTAGGCGGGAGCGCCTTGGTGCGACCGTTGGGCTCCTCGGGCGCGGCCGCTCCGACTCGGCTTCCTCAGGCGCGGTCGATGAGGTCGAGCGCGGCGTCGAGGCTGTGGACGGCGCTGGCGGTGTCGACCCGGGCGAGGGCGTAGGCGGCGACGACGAGGGCGGTGACGGTCTCGGTCAGCCGCCGCGTGTCGGCTTCGGGGAAGTCGGCGAGGTGGGCGCGGATGCCGTTGCCGATGGCTGCGCCGAGTTCGGCCCGGTAGGCGGTGATGGTCTCGCGCACGGCCGCATCGTCGGCGATGTCGGCCCCGGCGGCGTTGATGAGCAGGCATCCGTTGGCGGCGATGACCGATCCGGCGCGTTCGAGGGCTTCACGCAGGCCGGTGAGGTAGTCGAGGACCGCGTTGGGTGCGGGCGTGCCGGTGAGCGGGGCGAGGCGCGGGCGCACGATCTCGTCGAGATACGACTCGACGGCGGCGTCGAACAGGCCCCTTTTGCTGCCGAACGCGTGGTAGATGCTCGACCGGCGCAGGCCGGTCGCGGCCTCGAGCGCAGGCACCGAAGCGGCTTCGTAACCGTGCCTCCAGAAGACGGCGCGTGCGGACCGCACGGCCTCGGCGGTGTCGAACGTCTGCGTGCGCCCCATGACGAACCTCTCTTTGCGTAATGACCGTTCCAGTATATGTTTGTGTAACGACCATTCCAAAACTTGCAGGAGCACATCACCATGACCGAGGCCGTCAGCACCCAGATCCAGCTCGTCCGCCGCCCCAGCGGCTGGCCCGTGCACGAGGACTTCCGCACCGAGAAAGTCGCGCACGGCGAGCTCGCCCCCGGGCAGGTCCGGGTCGCCAACGCGTTCCTCTCAGTCGACCCGTACATGCGCGGGCGCATGAACGACGCCAAGAGCTACATCCCGCCCTTCGCGCTCGGCGAGACCATGACCGGCGGGGCCGTCGGCCGCGTCGTCGAGTCCGCCGCCGAAGGCCTCCCGGTCGGCACGGTCGTCCTCCACCAGTACGGCTGGCGCGACCTCGTCCAGGAGGACGCCGCCGGGTTCACCGCTTTGCCCGAGATCCCGGGCGTGCCGCTTTCGCTGCACCTGGGCATCCTCGGCATGACCGGCATGACTGCTTACGTCGGCCTCACCGCGATCGCGGGCCTCAAGCCCGGTGACACGGTCTTCGTCTCCGGCGCGGCGGGCGCGGTCGGCACGGCCGTCGGCCAGATCGCGAAGCTCCTCGGCGCCGGTCGCGTCATCGGCTCGGCCGGGAGCCCGGAGAAGGTGCGGCTCCTCACCGAGAAGTACGGCTACGACGCCGCGTTCAACTACAAGGACGGGCCGGTGCGCGAGCAGCTCGCACACCTCGCCCCCGAAGGCGTGGACGTCTTCTTCGACAACGTCGGCGGCGACCACCTCGAAGCCGCGCTCGACGTCATGAACCGCGACGGCCGCATCGCCGTGTGCGGCGCGATCTCCCTGTACAACAACACCGAGAAGACCCCCGGCCCGGACAACCTCGCCAAGATCATCCAGCAGAGCCTCACTATCAAGGGCTTCACGCTCGGCGGCTACCTGCACCTCCGCGAGGAGTTCGGCGCGCGCATGACCGAATGGTTCGGCCAGGGCCAGATCGCCTACGACGAGACCATCGTGGACGGTGTCGAGCGCTCGGTCGACGCGTTCCTCGACATGATGCGCGGCAAGAACACCGGCAAGATGGTCGTCCGCGTCTGAGGCGGACGCGTTGCGGCACGCCGCGCCGAGGCGCGCGGCGGGCGGGCTGTAGGGCGTGCCCCTTCCCACCCGCATCCGCCTCCGACCAACCGAAGAAATGCGATGACGATCCCACACGGGTCCGACACCGCAGTGTTCGAAAACGCCGCCCGTGGGCTGGCGGCGGGGCGTCGCGCGGGTTCGCTCGCTGCGCTCTAGCTGAAGAAGCCGAGGCAGGCCACGATGAGCGTTGAGCCGCAGACGACGAGGCCGAGGCGGTAGTTGCGTTCGAGGCGCTGGTCCTCGTCGCCGATCTTGGGGCGGGCGGCCACACCGATCGTCAGCCAGCCCAGGCCGAACGCGCCGAGCGGGCAGCCGATGAGCACCGCCGCGAGGAGCACCGCGCTCAGCGTGTCGTCGGCGCGCACGTTGCGCAGCACGAACAGCTGCACCACGACGCACACCAAAGCGAACAGGCCGTAGATGAGGCCGTTCCGCTCGTCCGAACGCCACCTGGGCAGCCACGGCGGCCGGTGCGCGAGGAACCGCGCCTCCTCCAGCGCCGTCGCCGCGCCGTGCAGGTCCGCCTCTGCCGCAGCGAGATCCGCGACCGGGTCGCCGCTCAAAGGCGGCGCGGCCCCGCGCTGCGGCGGGGGCGTGCGGGCGGCGCGGGCCAGGTCGTCGACGGCGGCGCGCTGCGCCGCCGCCCGCTCGGCGAGGCGGGTCGTGCGCTGGCCGAGGGACTCCGCGGCCGTGGCGGTCCGCGCGGCGGCCTCGTCTGCAGTGCGGCGGGCCTCGTCGAGGCGGCGCAGCTGTGCGAGGTAGTCGTCGAAGGCGCTCACTGGCGGGTCCTCTCCTCCATCGGGGCGCTGCGCTGCTGGCCGGGGCCGGGCTCCTCGCTGCGCGAGAACGGGACCACGAGCTTCCCGGCGCTGGCGTCGGCGTGCCGGTCGATGAGCAGCGCCCTGCCCGCGCGCGGGCTCCAGTGCTGGAACTGCTGCCCGAAGTGGCCCATGATCTCGCCGCCGGGGAGGTTGAGGACGAGCGCGCACGCCACGTCCTCGCGCCCGGCGCTGCCGCCGATGTCGTCGGTGAACCGCCGGAAGTTCCGCCACCAGCCGAGCAGGTGCACGTCCCGCGCGGGCCCGGTGCGCAGCAGCGCCCGCAACGCCTGCTGCGCCTTCATGTCCAGCGCGGCCGCGTCGAGGCCCCACGCCGCCACGATCGTCCCGTCCGGGATCTCGGCGAGGGACGCCGCGAACGCCTCCGGTGCGAGCTGGTCGGTGGCCGCGCGCAGGTCGGCGGTACCGGTGAAGTCGACGGCGAGCACCCGGGAGCCGTTGCCCGCCAAGCATTCGACGGCCGCTTCGAGGGCTTCGCCGCCGACCGGGTCGGAGCCGAGCACGGCCAGGTGCCGTCCGGGGCGCCGGTCGAGGTCGACCCCGGCGGCGTCCAGACGCAGCGAGACCTCGCGGCCGAGCAGGGCCCGGCCCGGTTGGCGTTCGCCCGGAAGGGCTTCGGCGAGGTGCACGGGCCGGTAGCCGTAGAAGACGCGCGGCGCGCCGACGCCCGTGTGGGCCTCGCCGAGCTGCTCGCGCAGCCGGTGCATCACGTGCGTGTCGGTGTCGGGGAAGCGCGCGACGCGGTCGGCCCCGGCGGTGCCGCCCTCGGTGTTGACCACGACCTGCCCGAGCGAGATCCGCGACGCCGCATCGTTGTTGGGCTCCAGCACCGTGCGCGCCCCCGGCAGCGCAATGCGCATCGGGAACTGCCCGAAGATCGAGTCCTTCTTCGCCCACAGCGCCTCGATCCCGGAGACCGTCTGCGAGGCGAGCACGAGGTGCACGCCGTACGAGCGGCCCTTGCGGGCCAGGTTCTCAAGCAGCGCAACGGCTTCGGAGGCGACCCGGTCGTTCCCGGCGAGGAGCACTTGGAACTCGTCGGCGACGCAGACGATCCGCGGGTACGCCTCGTGGCCGCGCAGGCCCGCGAACGACGCGACGCCGTAGCGCTTCATCACCGTCGAGCGGCGCGTCATCTCCTCGTTCAGCGTCTTGAGGACCGCGAGCCCGTATTCGCGGTCGGATTCGACGCCGACCGCGCGCGCGTGCGGGATGAAGCTCCGGTCGCGCTCGGTGGGGATGAACTCGGTGAACGAGACGCCTTCCTTGAAGTCGAGTAGGAACAGCGCCAGATCCGAAGGGGCGTACCGCGAAGCGAGCCCGTACAGGACGTCGAGGAGGAACACGGTCTTGCCGCCGCCGGTGCGGCCGCCGACCAGCCAGTGCGGGGTCGCGTCGTCGAACCTGAGGCGCACCTCCCCGGCCGCGTCGCGTCCGATGAGGACCTCCAGGCCCTTCGACGGGTCGCCCGACTCCGGTTGCGCCGGAATGAGATCAGCGAATGTGAGCGTCGCGGCGGCCTTGGCGCGTTCGGCGAGGCGCTGCGCCTCGCCGGAGACGAACACCGGGTCGGGGGTCTCGGGCCAGTCGACCGGCGCGGCCAGCCGCTCGCCGCGCCCGAACGGCGCCGCGGGCGGGTTCGTGATCTCGACGCGATCCGCCGCAGCGTGCATGACGGCGGCCTGCGGCAGGTCGGGCAGGCCGCAGCCGAGGACGGTGACGCCGTGCGCGAGCCCCGAGCGCGCCAGCGCGTCGATGCGTTCGACGAGGGTGCGGGGCGCGTCGCCGAGCGAGGCGACGACCAGCAGCATCCGGTCCGCGCGGCGACCCGCGATGTGCTCGGCCACTTGGGATTCGGCGAGCGCGACGGCGTCGGCCGCAGCGCGCGCGTCGGTGGCGACCGCTTCGATGACGCCCGCGTCGGCGAGCGGGCGCAGCGGCGCGAACGAGGCCCCAAGCGTCGCGGTGTCGATGCCGACCACGCGCAGCCCGCCCGGTTCGCGGGTCGCGACGGCGTGGAGGACCGCGGTCCGCACCAGGTTCGCGACGCCTTCGACGCGGGCGTCCACGGAGGTCGCGAGGTGGCCGCGTTCGCCGAACGGCACCAGGAGCGGCACGCTGCGTCCCTCGTGGAGCAGGACGCGACCGGCGTGCAGGAGCCCGGGGTCGGTGCGCAGCTGCTGCGCGGAGGCGGCGGCCGCGTCCGCGATCTGGCGTTCGGCCGCGAGCAGTTCGGGGTCCACAGGGGTCTGGAAGGCGGCGTCGCCGAGGCGCTGCGCGACCTGGGCGAGGCGGGCGGCGGCGGCGTCGCAGCCCGCGGCCGCGTTCGCCAGCGCGGTCTGGAAACCGGGCACCGGACCTCCTTGCACGATGTGAGGGTGCACAGGCCGAGCTTGCACGGGTGGCGCTCGCGCACGCGGCGCTCGCGCAGTCGGCACACCGAGGGCGGACCGGCTGTTCGACCGGTCACACCATATCGCGCGCAGGCACCTCGGCCGGGCCGCAGTCGCCGCCTCGCCCCCTACCGTCCGCTTTGCGCAACCTTCCCCGGAAGGGGCGCGTGCATTACCCTAGAAGCAGGCCCGGTCTCGCTGACCCGGAGAGACCGCCCGAACGCCTACAGCACCGAAGACGCCCGCACCTCGCCCGCGGGCCGCCCCTCGGATTCGCCAAGAAGGACCCGTGCCCCATGAGTGAGTTTCTGGATATCGCCCTATCCTTCCCTCCGGTCGTCTTCTCCTTCGGCCTCGTCGTCGTGGTCCTGTACTGGCTCACCGTGATCGTCGGCGCGCTCGACGTCGACATCGTGGACGTCGGCGACGGCGAGCTCGAGGCCGGCGGCGGGTTCTGGTCGGCCTTCGGATTCGGCGCGGTCCCCTTCACCGTCGTGCTCTCGCTGTGGATCACCTTGGGCTGGATCGTGACCGTGCTCGGCACGACCTGGGTGCGCAGCGCCGACATGTTCATCCCCCCGGCGCTCACCGGCACGGCCGTGCTCGTCGCCGGGATGGGCGTCGGGATGCTCGGCGCGAAACTGCTCACGCGCCCGCTCGGGCGGCTCTTCGAGGACGCGCCCGCGACGGCGCACGCCGACCTCGTCGGCAAGGTGTGCGTGGTGCGCACCGGCACCGTCTCGCTGGACGCCGGCCAGGCCGAGATCACCGATGACGAAGGCAACGTGCTCCTCATCAACGTCCGCCGCTCCCCGCACGAGCCCGAAGGCCTCGACCCGGAGCTGTTCGCGCGCCACTCGAAGGTCGTCGTCTTCGACTACGACGAGGTCGGGAAGGTGTTCCTGGTCGTGCCGGTGGCGCTCCCGCCGGATGTCGTCCTGGAGGCCTGAGCCCGCGCCCGCACCGGCCCGCATCACAGTGGACCGCAAGGTATTGCCACGCGGTGACCGTTTTGCGCGCTCCCCGATTCGTGCCGCCCGGGACCGCGAGTACCCACGGCATGGCGCGGTTTGGCTAGTGTGTGATCACGCCCGCCGCGACGCTGACAACACGCGCCGCACGCTTGTCCCCGTTCCCCCGAAGTCTCGTTAGGAACCATCGCATGGACGCCACCAATTCGGCGACGCTGATCACGTTCGTGGTCGTCGCGGTCGTCTTCATCGGCCTGCTGCTCATGATCATCCGGCTGTACCGGAAGGTCGCGCCGGGCCAGGCCCTCGTCGTGACGAAGCTGCGCACGCGCAAAGTGTCCTTCACCTCCGCGCTGGTCCTGCCGATCATCCACCGCGCCGAGTACATGGACATCTCGGTCAAGACCATCGAGATCAACCGCGCGGGCAAGGACGGCCTGATCTGCCAGGACAACATCCGCGCCGACATCTCCATCACGTTCTTCGTGCGCGTCAACGCCACCGTCGAGGACGTCATCAACGTCGCCGGGGCCATCGGCACCAAGCGCGCCTCCGACCAGGACACCCTGCAGGAGCTGTTCAACGCCAAGTTCGCCGAGGCGCTCAAGACCGTCGGCAAGCAGCTCGACTTCACGGACCTCTACACGAACCGCGACGAGTTCCGCGACCGCATCATCAACGTCATCGGCACCGACCTCAACGGGTACTCCCTCGAGGACGCGGCCATCGACTACCTCGAGCAGACCCCGATGGAGCAGCTCGACCCCAAGAACATCCTCGACGCGCAGGGCATCCGCAAGATCACCCAGCTCACCGCGATCGAAGCGGTCACCACGAACGAGCACCGCCGCACCGAGGAGAAGGAGATCAAGCGCCAGGACGTCGAGGCCCGCGAGGCCGTGCTCGAACTCGAGCGCCGCCAGACCGAGGCCGAGATCCGCCAGCAGCGCGAGATCGAGACCCTGCGCGCCCGCGAGTCCGCCGAGGTCCAGAAGGTCCAGGCCGAGGAGCGCCTCAAGAGCGAGACCGCGCGCATCCGGACCGAAGAGGCCACGGGCATCCAGCACGAGAACCGCCTCCGCGAGATCGCCGTCGCCGAGAAGAACCGCGAACGCGTCATCGCCGTCGAGACCGAGCGCATCGAGAAGGACCGCATCCTCGAGGTCGTCGCCCGCGAGCGCGAGGAAGAGCTCGCCCGCATCGCCGCCAACAAGGAGCTCGAGGCGCAGAAGCGCGACATCGCCGACGTCATCCGCGAGCGCATCGCTGTCGAGAAGACCGTCGCCGAGCAGGAAGAGGGCATCAAGCGCCTGCGCGCCACCGAGGAAGCCGAGCGCGAGCGCCAGCGCGTGATCATCCTCGCCGAGGCCGAGGCCCAGGAGAGCCTGGTCAAGGACATCAAGGCCGCCGAGGCCGCCGAGGCCGCGTCGAAGCACCTCGCGCGCCAGCGCCTCACCGAGGCCGAGGCCGCGCAGCAGGCCGCCGAGCTCGAGGCGCGCGCCAAGATCCGCCAGGCCGAAGGGGACCAGGCCATCGCGGCCGCCCCGGGTCTGGCCGCCGTCCAGGTCCGCGAGGCCGAGGCGGACGCGATCGAGAAGGGCGGGCTCGCCGAGGCGAAGGCCGCCGAGGCCAAGGGCCTGGCCGAGGCCGAGGCGTTCGCCGCCATCGGCAAGGCCGAGGCGAGCGCCACCGCCGCGAAGGGCCAGGCCGAGGCCGAGGCCCAGGCCGCGAAGGGCACCGCCGAGGCGAACGCCCTGCGCGAGAAGCTCCTCGCCGAGTCCGCGGGCCTCACCGAGAAGGCCGCCGCGATGGACGCGCTTTCCGACGCGAGCCGCGGGCACGAGGAGTACCGCCTGCGCCTGGAGATGGAGAAGGAGCTGCGCGGCATGGAGATCGACGCCCGCCGCTCGATCGCCGAGCAGCAGGCCGGGGTCATCTCGGCCGGGCTCGCGAACGCCGACATCTCGCTGGTCGGCGGCGACACCCAGTTCTTCGACCGGGTCGTCGGCGCGATCGGCTACGGCAAGGCCGTCGACGGCTTCGTCGCGCACTCCGATGTGGCGCAGTCGGTCGCGGCCTCGTGGGGCAACGGCTCCACGTCGTTCGCCGAGGACCTGAAGGGCGTGCTCTCGGGGGTCGGCAGCGAGGACGTCAAGAACCTCACCGTCTCTGCTGCGCTCGTGAAGCTCATGCAGGGCGGCGGCGACCATGACGTGCTGTCGGGCCTCCTCGGCAAGGCCAAGGAACTCGGCGTCGCCGAGAAGCCCGCGCTCGAGATCGCCAAGTAAGCCGTGAACGGGACCGCGACCCGCACCGGGTCGCGGTCCCTCAGCCGTCCGACTCCTAACGCTCCCAGGGGAACCCATGGCCGAAGAGAAGCCCGCCACCGAGGCCGCGCCCGCCTCGACACTCGACGCCGGCACGTACGAGGTCCTTTCCTCCCGCCTCGCCGCCGAAGCCGACGAGCTCGCCGGGCGCGCCGAGGCGCTCAACACCGCCCGCACCGACGCCTTCGGCTCCACCGGCCTCACCCTCCTGGGCACCACGCGCATCCGCACCGCCAACAACTGCGTGCCCCGCGACATCGCCCGCGTCGGCGACCGCCTCCTCTTCGGCTACAACGTCCATATGGGACTCAAATCCCAGACGAACGTCGGCGACGTCTTCACCCTCCACGACTTCCAGCGCCAGGACAACGAGTTCGCGTTCACCGAGGTCACCGCTCCCGGGCACCTCCTCGACCAGGCCAAGTTCACCGCCGACTTCACCGAGATGTACCGGTACTACCGGTCCACCGAGCTCCTCCAGGTCCGCGAGGTCGACGGCCGCCTCCTCGCCGTCTTCAAGATCGGCGAGAACCTCGCCGACCAGCGCGTCCTGCGCTGGCAGCTCGCCGCCGGCCAGGAACCGTCCTACATGGACGCCCGCGGCGACGCGGACGCCGTCTGGCCCGAGCCCTACGACTTCGAGTGGACCCCCACCGGCCGCGAGCACCACGTCACCGGCCGCCACCCGCACGTCTCCATCGAAGACGAGATCTTCGTCGAGTGCATCAACGGCGACCTCACCGTCAAGATCGAGGACAACACCGACTCCGGCGAGGGCATCTACCGCGAGCCCGTCACCGAGCCCCTCCAGTCCCTCGCCGACGCCGAGATCGCCTACACCCGCGTCGGCCCCCTCATCCTCCTGAAGATCCTCCCCTACAAGGAGACCGTCACCCGGTACCTGATCTTCAACTCCCGCACGGGGACCATCGTCCGCGCCGACGCCATCGGCCAGGCCTGCCGCCGCCTCCCCGAGGACCACGGGCTCATCTTCCCCGGCGGCTACTACCTCAACGAAGGCAAGCTCAAGACCTTCGACCACGACGTCGCCGACCTCCGCTTCAAGCGCGTGATCCGCTCGCCCAACGGCGAAGACGTCCTCTTCATCTTCTACAGCCAGACCGAGGGCCGCTCGCTCCTCCTGCCCTACAACGTCATCCGCAAGGAAGTGGCCGCGCCGATGAGCGTCCACGGCTACGCGGTCTTCGACGACGGCACCCTCGCGGCCTTCCGCTTCACCGGCGAAGAGGCCACCCGCGTCCACCCGATGCAGATCTGGTCGACCCCCTTCGTCTCCGAAGCCCACGCCGCCGCAACGGAAACGGGCGACACCCCCGTCCACCGCATCGGCAACGCCGAGGCCGTGCGCGCCGTCTCCGACGCGCTCTCCGTCGCCCGCATGGTCCGCGAGATGCAACCGGCCCAGGCGGTCTTCGAAGCGCTCATCAGTGCCGCGACCCGCTGCCTCGACGACTACCCGTGGCTCGGCGACGAGGGACTCCACGACCTCGACGAGAGCCTCGCCCGCGTCCGCGACACCGCAGAAGCCGTCCTCGACGAGTACGCCACGGTCGCCGAGCTCACGACCGAAGCCCAAAAGGCCCTTGAGGAAGCGCAGACCGGCACGGTCAAGCTCCTGCGCCGCGCCCGCGGCGAGGCCCCCAAATCCGCCGCCGACTGGGTCGCGCTCCTCGCCGAGCTGCGCGGCGCGGGCGGCCACCTCGTCACCCTCCGCGAGACCCGCTACATCGACCTCGCCGGGCTCGACGCGCTCGCCGCCGAGGTCACCGAGACCCTCGACTCCACCGGCCGCCGCGCCGTCGCGTTCCTCGAACGGGAGGACGCGTTCACCGCCTACTTCGAGCAGGTCGCCGACCTCGAACGCAAAGCCGAGGCCATCGCTTCAGTCGCCGAGTCCGACCCGCTCCTGGGAGACCTCGACGAGCGCCAGCGCGGCCTCGAAACCCTCACCGAAGTCGTTGCGACCCTGGAGATCGGCGACGCCGTCGTGCGCACCGCGATCCTAGGGCGCGTCTCCGAAGTGCTCGCCGCCGTCAACCGCGCCCGCGCGACACTCGCCGCGCGACGCCGCGAACTCGCTGTGGGCGAAGGGAAAGCGGAGTTCGCCGCCGAGTTCGCGCTCCTCGGCCAGTCCGTCACCGCCGCGATCGCCGCCGCCGACACGCCCGCCGCGTGCGACGAACAACTCGGCAGGCTCCTCCTCACCGTCGAGAACCTGGAGACCCGCTTCGCGGACTTCGACGAGTTCCTGAACCGACTGGCGGACAAGCGTACCGACGTCTACGAGGCGTTCTCCTCCCGCAAGCAGCACCTCTTGGACGAGGCCGCCCGCCGCGCCGAGCAGCTCGCGCAGTCGGCCGCCCGCATCCTGGAGGCCGTGGCCCGCCGCACCGCCACACTGTCCTCACTGGACGAAGTCAACACGTACTTCGCCACGGACCCGATGGTCGAGCGCCTGCGCAAGGTCATCGCGGAGCTCCGCGGCCTCGACGACACCGTCCGCGCCGAGGAGATCGAGGGCCGCATCAGCGCCGCCCGCGCCGAGGCCGGGCGCGCCCTCAGCGACCGCCTCGACCTCTTCGACGGCGACGCCGTCAAGTTCGGCGAGCACCGCATCCCCGTCAACACGCAGCCGCTCGACCTGACCCTCGTGCCCTCCGGGGACGCACTCGCGTTCTCCCTCACCGGCACCGACTACCGCCACACGGTCACCGACCCCGGTTTCGCGGACACGAAACCGTACTGGCACCAGTTCCTGCCCTCGGAGAACGAGGGCGTCTACCGCGCCGAGCACCTGGCCGCCGCGCTCCTCGCCGAGCACGGCCCCGCGAAGCTCCTCGCCGAAGACCTCCCCGCGTTCACCGCTGCCGCCGCGGCCGAACGCTACGACGAAGGCTACGAGCGCGGCGTCCACGACGCCGACGCCGCCGCGATCCTCGCCGAGGCCCTGCGCCTCTACGCCGCCTCCGGGCTCCTGCGCTACCGCTCCGCCGAACGCGCTGCGGCCCAGCTCTACTGGGGCCACGGCATCCCGAAGGAGGAGCGGACCGCGATCCGCACCCAGGCCCGGTCGCTCGCGCGCGCCCGCGCCGTGTTCGGCCGCGCCGACGCCCTCGCCGACCTCGGCGCGGACCTCGGCGAAGCCGTCAACCACTACCTGAACAACCACCTGCTGCCCCTCGAAGTCGACCCCGACCTCGCGGGGGAGTACCTGGCCGAAGAACTCGCCGACCCCAGCGGCGGTTTCGCCGTCTCCCAAAGGGCCCGTTCGCTCCTGGCCGCGTTCGAACGCCAGATCGGCCCGGGCGCCAAGGCCGACTTCGAATCCGACCTGCGCGCCCTCGAAGACGACATGACCTCCAAATGGGAGCTCGCCGCCGTCTGGCTCGAGTCCTTCCTGCACCAGGCCGAACCCGACGGCTTCGACAGTCCCTCCGGAGCGTCCTTCGACGCGGCCGACCTCCCCGAAGCGCTCGCGGTGATCCTCGCCGAGACCGACACGTACGACGTCACCGCCGAACTCTCCAGCAGCGTCACCGGCCTGCTCGGCACGCACGCCCGCGTCGAGGGCCGCGTCCTGCCGCTGCGCCTCGACGAGTTCCTGGCCCGCACCGGCCGCTTCCGCCGCGTCGTCCTCCCCGGCTACCGCGCCTACCAGCGCCGCCGCGGCGAGCTCATCGAGACCCACCGCAGCACCCTCCGCGTCGAGGAGTTCAAGCCCAAGACGATGGCCGGGTTCGTGCGCAACCAGCTCATCGACGACGTGTACCTGCCGCTCATCGGCTCGAACCTCGCCAAGCAGATCGGCGCCGGCTCCGGCGAGGGCCGCCGCACCGACCAGTCGGGCATGCTCATGCTCATCTCCCCGCCCGGCTACGGCAAGACCACGCTCATGGAGTACGTCGCCGACCGGCTCGGGATGCTCCTGGTCAAGGTCAACGGGCCCGCGCTCGGGCACGAGACGGTCTCCGTCGACCCGGACGACGCGCCGAACGCGACCGCCCGCGCCGAGGTCCAGAAGATCAACTTCGCGCTCGAATGCGGCAACAACGTCCTGCTGTACCTCGACGACATCCAGCACACCAACCCCGAACTGCTGCAGAAGTTCATCTCGCTGTGCGACGCGCAGCGGAAGATGGAGGGCGTCTGGAACGGCCGCACCCGCACGTACGACCTGCGCGGCAAGCGGTTCGCGGTGTGCATGGCCGGCAACCCGTACACCGAGGCGGGGCAGAAGTTCCGCATCCCCGACATGCTCGCCAACCGCGCCGACGTGTGGAACCTCGGCGACGTCCTCTCCGGCCGCGACCAGGTGTTCGCCCAGTCCTACATCGAGAACGCGCTCACCTCCAACAAGGTCACCGCGCCGCTCGCCGGGCGCGAGCGCTCGGACACGTCGGTCCTCATCCGCCTCGCCAGCGGCGACCCGACGGCCGACGCCACGGCACTGCGGCACCCCTACAGCGCGGGCGAGCTCGACCAGGTCCTGTCGGTGCTGCGCAAGCTCGTGCGCATCCAGAAGACCGTGCTCGCCAACAATCTCGCGTACATCGCCTCGGCAGCGATGGACGACAGCGCCCGCACCGAGCCGCCGTTCCTGCTCCAGGGCTCGTACCGGAACATGAACCGGCTCACCGAACGGGTCGTCCCGGTCATGAACGACGACGAGCTCGAAGCGGTCATCGACGACCACTACGCGGGCGAGGCGCAGACCCTCGCGTCCGGCGCGGAGGCGAACCTCCTCAAACTCGCCGACCTCCGCGGCCGCCTCACCCCCGAGCGCGCCTCGCGCTGGGAGGCCGTGAAAGAGGCCTACCGGCGCGAGCAGACCCTCGGCGGCGCGAGCGACGATCCAATGTCGAGGGCCGTCGGCGCCATCACCTTGCTCTCCGACCGCGTGAAGGGCATCGAAACCGCCCTGCAACAAAGGAGCGGCGCCGAACTGGAATAAGTCCTCTCCGCTGGCCCGGACCTCCCTTGCCACCCGGTACGCTCTTGAACAAAAGCTTAGGCGCGTAGCCCGTAGTGCCCCTGCAGCCGAAAACCACCGAATAAGGGAGGTCCCCCGTGCCGACGAAGACGGGAGATAAGGTCCGGATCATCGTCTTGGGCACCGGCCCCGACGCCGAAACCGCCCGCGCGATCGCCGAGTCCGACGCTGATGTCGCGCTCGCCAAACAGTTCACCAAGACCGTGACCCACCTGGTCGTCGACGACACCGTGAAGCCCGCCGAGGCGCGCGTGAAGAAGGCCGAGGAGGCCGGCGTCCCGGTCCTCACCGTCGCCGAGTTCCGCGCGCTGCTCGTCGCTGGTGTCGAGGACGAGGAAGCCGCCGAGGCCGAGGTCGAAGCGGCCCCCGAGACCCCCGTCGCCGCGGTGGACACCGAGCCGGAGCCCGAACCCGAGCCGGAAACCGTCGACGAGCCCGCCGAACCTGTTGCGGCAGAGCCCGAACCGGCGGAGGAGCCCGAGCCGGTCGCCGACCCCGAGCCCGCGATCGTGGACGAGCCCGAAGCCGAAGCCGAGCCGGTCGTCGAGGCCGAGCCCGAGGTCGTCGAGACCAAGGCCGACGAGGTCGTCGAGCCCGTCGCCGAGGCGATCGACGAGCCCGAAGAGGTCCCGGCCGACCCCGAGAAGACCGTCCCGTCCCAGGCGGAAGCCCCCGCCATCGAGAGCGACGCGAAGTCCGAGGAGAAGTCGGCCAAGCCGTCCTTCCTCGACAAGATCAAGTCGATCTTCGGCCTCAGCACCGCCAAGAAGTAGCGCGCGAACGACCAGGGCCCCGATCCGATAGGTTCGGGGCCCTGCTGCGTCCGCAGGCGCCGATCGGCGGGGAATGCCGGAGCCCCCGCGTCCGGGGCTTTACGCTACGGGCGAAACGGATCAGGCCGTTCCCAGAAGTTGAGTCGGCTACACTCAACTTCGGGTCGCGTCGGCAGCCGACCGCGCAGCGGCCTTCCTGGGGAACGCAGAGGAACAGGGGAACCGTGGACGTCAACCGTTTGACCACCAAGAGCCGAGAAGTGATCTCCCAGGCCGCGCGCACCGCGGCCGCCGGAGGGAACCCGGCCGTCGAACCCTGGCACATCCTCGACGCGCTCCTCACCGTCGACGGCTCCACCGCGCCGGGCCTGCTCCAGCTCGTCGGCGTCACCCCCGGCACCGTCTCGGCCGAGACCGAGCGGCGCATCGACGAGCTCCCGTCCGCCTCCGGGCCCTCGGTCTCCGAGCCGTCCATGGCCCGGGAGTCCTTGCGCGCCATCAACGCCGCCGACAAGATCGCCACCGACTACGGCGACGAGTACGTCTCCACCGAGCACCTCATCACCGGCCTCGCCCAGGCAGGAGGCGACGTCAGCACCTTCCTCGCCGCCGAGGGCGCCACCGACAAGAAGCTCATCAGCGCCTTCCCCACCCTGCGCGGCGGCGACCGCAAGATCTCCACCGCCGACCCCGAGCAGGGGTACAAGGCCCTCGAGAAGTACGGCGTCGACCTCACCGAGACCGCCCGGTCGGGCAAAGTGGACCCCGTGATCGGCCGCGACACCGAGATCCGCCGCGTCATCCAAGTGCTCTCGCGCCGCACCAAGAACAACCCGGTCCTCATCGGCGAGCCCGGCGTCGGCAAGACCGCGATCGTCGAGGGGCTCGCCCAGCGCATCGTCGCCGGAGACGTCCCCGAATCCCTGCGGAACCGCCGCGTCATCCTCCTCGACCTCGCCAGCATGATCGCCGGAGCGCAGTACCGCGGCCAGTTCGAGGAGCGGTTCAAGTCCGTCATGGAGGAGATCAAGGGCTCCGACGGCGAGGTCATCCCGTTCATCGACGAGCTGCACACCATGGTCGGCGCCGGGAAGTCCGAGGGCTCCCTCGACGCCGGGAACATGCTCAAGCCCGCCCTCGCGCGCGGCGAGCTCCACATGATCGGCGCGACCACCCTCAACGAGTACCGCGAGCACATCGAGAAGGACGCCGCGCTCGAACGCCGCTTCCAGCAGGTGTACGTCGGCGAACCCACCATTGAGGACACCGTCGCGATCCTCCGCGGACTCAAGGAGCGGTACGAGGTCCACCACGGCGTGCGCATCACCGACTCCGCGCTTGTGGCCGCCGCGCAGCTCTCGGCGCGGTACATCCCCGACCGGCAGCTCCCCGACAAGGCCATCGACCTCGTCGACGAGGCCGCGAGCCGCCTGCGCATCGAGATCGACTCCCGCCCTGAGGAGATCGACACGATCGAGCGCTCCGTGCGCCGCCTGGAGATCGAGGAGACCGCCCTCCAGAACGAGAACGACCCGGCCTCCGCCGAGCGCCTCGCGTCCCTGCAGCGCGAACTCGCCGACGAACGCGAGAAGCTCGCGGCCCTCTCCCGCCAGTGGGAGTCCGAGAAGAACCGCATCGGCAAGGTCTCCGAGCTCAAAGAAGAACTCGACGACCTCCGCACGCAGGCCGAACGCGCCGAACGCGAATACGACCTCGAGAAGGCCGCGCAGCTGCGCTACGGGCGCATCCCCGAACTCGAGCAGCAGCTCGCCGACGCCGAGGCCGAACTCGCCAGCGCCGACACCGACCCGGCGCACCAGCCGATGCTCAAGGAGGAGATCGACGCCGACGAGATCGCCGACGTCGTCTCGGCCTGGACGGGCATCCCCGCCGGGCGGCTCCAGGAATCGGAGACCCACAAACTCCTGCACGCCGAGGAGGTTCTCGGCGAGCGCGTCGTCGGGCAGCTCGAAGCGGTCACCGTCGTCTCCGATGCGCTCCGCCGCGCCCGCGCGGGCCTCTCGGACCCGAACCGGCCCACCGGCTCCTTCATTTTCGCCGGGCCCACCGGCGTCGGCAAGACCGAGCTGGCGAAGGCCTTGGCGCAGTTCATGTTCGACGACGACCGCGCGATGATCCGCATCGACATGGGCGAGTACACCGAGCAGCATTCGGTGGCCCGCCTCATCGGCGCCCCGCCCGGCTACGTCGGCTACGAGGAGGGCGGCCAGCTCACCGAACCCGTGCGCCGCCGCCCGTATTCGGTGGTCCTCCTCGACGAGGTCGAGAAGGCGCACCCGAGAGTCTTCGACACTCTCTTGCAGGTCCTGGACGACGGCCGCCTGACCGACGGCCAGGGCCGCACGGTCGACTTCCGCAACGTCATCCTCATCATGACCTCGAACCTGGGCTCGTCGGCCCTGGTCGACCCGCTCCTGGAGGACGCGGCGAAACGAGACCAGGTCATGGCCGCGATCCGAACCCACTTCAAGCCGGAGTTCCTCAACCGCCTCGACGACATCGTCATCTTCCACGCGCTCGCCCACGACCACCTCAAGTCCATCGTGGACGTCCAGCTCCGGTTCCTGGAGCACCGCATGGAGACCCGGCGCCTGAAGCTCGACGTCAACGACGCCGCGAAGACCTGGCTCGCCGACCGAGGCTTCGACCCGGTCTACGGCGCCCGCCCCCTCCGCCGCCTCATCCAAACCGCCATCGGCGACCCGCTCTCCAGAGACCTCCTGGAAGGCAAGATCACCGACGGCGACACCGTAGAAGTCGGCGTCTCCGACCAAGGCGACAAACTCACCGTCGCCAAGCGCTGACACCGGGGCCACTTCGAGTCCGGGCCGGAGCGGTTGCTCCGCTCCGGCCCGGACTCGGGACCGGTCCCGAGCCGACGCCAATACCCTCCGGGCATGGCTACAGTCTCGAACTCCTCAGGCCGCAACGCCGGATCGGTGTGCGACTTCTGCGGTCGCCGCGGGTCAGCGGCCCTCGAACCGGCCCGAGTGGAGCGATTCGTACCTCCGTCCGTCTGGCACTGCTATTCCTGCAAGGCCATGTACGACGGACTCGAGGCGCGCTGGATCTACCGGGAGCTGCCGGGGAACCGGCCCTGGCTGGTGCTGGACGGCGGCACCGAACGCACCGCCGAGCCCTCCCCGGACCCCTACCCGGGCATCCAGGCCGCGATCAACGAGATCAGCAGAGGACTGCTCCCGGTCCATCCGATCGCCGCACGGATCGCGGCGGTGAAGCTCAGCGTCTTCGCGGAACCGGACCCGGTGCCGCACACCTCGCGTCACGAAGCGCTCGCGAGCATCGCCCGCTCTGTCGCCGACATCCTGCGCAGGGACTTCGAGCGTCGCAAGGACGACCGCACGTCCTCGAACCCATGGGGCGGCGGCCGGGCCGCCGGTTCCAGGGACGACTCCGTCCGCACCCTGGCAATGTTCGGCGGCGGCAGCGGCATCATGTACCAGCGCACCGGCAGGGACGGCCGCTGGCAGACGCAGGAGAGCTTCCTGATCGACAGCGAGCACGCGGTCCACCGCTACACCTACTGGTCGACGTAGGCCGGCGGACCTCCCGGCGGTCGTCCGGCGGCAGCGATTCCCGCCCGCGCGTGTCACCCTGCGACTCCGTCACTCATCGTGGCCGCGGGCTCGGGCCGTTCCTACCATTGAGCCAGTGACGAATGCTCCGGCCCGCGCGAGATCGCTCCGCCTCGACCCTCTCGACCTCGTCAGCCTGGGCATTCTCGCCACCGGGCTGCTGTGCTGGGCCACCGGTGTGCTCCCCACCGCGGACGCGCTCGCGAACCTCGGCCGGGTCGCGCCGCTCGTGCTGTTCCTCGGCACCGTCATGGTCATGGTCGCGATCGTCCAGGCCTCGCAGCTGTTCGACCTCGCCGCAGCCGCGCTCGCCCGCTTCGGTCGCGGCAGCCACGCCGCGCTGTTCGCGTGCTGCTTCGCGCTCGCCACCGCGACCACCGTCTTCCTCAACCTCGACACGACGATCGTGCTGCTCACCCCCGTCATGCTCGCCCTCGCGGCGGCGACCCGCGCGCCCGCGCTCGGGCTCGCGGTGACCGCGGTCTGGCTCGCCAACACCGCGAGCCTGCTCCTGCCCGTCTCCAACCTGACGAACCTCCTCGCCGCCGACCGGATCGGCCTCGACCCGCTCGACTTCGCCGCCCGCATGTGGGCGCCGCAGCTCGCGGTGCTCGCCGCCACCGCACTGTGCCTGTGGTTCGGGTTCTGGCGCCGCCGCCACCGCGAGCTCGACCGCTACCTCGTGCCCGACCGCCTCCCGGCCGTCGCCGACAAGCGCCTGCTCGTGACGGCCGCACTCGTGACCGCCGGATTCGTCGCCGCCGTCGTCGCGGACGCGCCCATCCAGATCGTCTCGACGTGCGCGGCCGGGCTCCTCCTCGTCCACTGCCTGCGCCGCCGCCGCGACCTGCTGACCTGGAAGCTCCTCCCGTGGCGGCTCCTCGTGCTCACCGCCGGGCTGTTCCTGGTGGTCCCGGCGGTCATGCTCCACGGCGGCGCCGACGCGGTCGCGGCGCTCATCGGCTCCGGGTCCGGCGACGGCGCGGCGATCAGGGCCGGGCTCACCGGCGCGGGCCTGTCGAACCTCGTCAACAACCTCCCCGCCTACACCGCCGTCGAAGCGGTCGTGCCGCCCGGCGAGACGACCGCGCTGCTGGGCCTGCTCATCGGCACGAACGTCGGCCCGCTCATCCTCCCGTGGGCCTCGATGGCGACCCTGCTCTGGTTCGACCTCGTCCGCTCGGGCGCGCCCGAGCCGCTGCGCGTCCCCATGGGCCGCTTCATCGCCCTCGGCGCGCTCCTCGCCGCGCTCGGCACCGCGGCGGGCCTCGCAGCACTCCTGTGGCTCTGACGCAAGTGCACTATGGAGTGAATGTTTCGGGTTCGCCGGAATAACCCGGCACGGTTGGTCATAGTGCACTCATGGCCGTTCCCGAACCACTGGGCCTGACCCGTCGCACCGTCCTCACCGGCGCGGCCGCCCTTCTCACCGCATCAGCCGCGGGCCTCGCCGTCCCGCGGCCGGCCCGCGCGTCGGCGCTGCCGCAGATCCGGGCCGCCGCCGCAGGCTGGACGGGGCGCGACGGCGAACTGCTCGTCCTCACCGCCGATCCGGCGACCGAGGCCGACTACGCCCTGCAGCTCCTCACTCCCACCGAGAACCCGGACGCCGGGGCCGAACTCGGCCCGCCGCTGCCGCTCCCGCTGCCCGCCGGGTTCCACCCGCATTCGATGGCCGCGCTCGGCGACGCCCTCTGGATCACCGGCGCTGTCGAGCTCGCGCCCGACCGGGCCCGGCCCGCGCTCGTCCGGGTCCGCGGCTCTAAAGCCGCCTATGCCCAACTGCCCGTACCGAAGACGATCCGCTCGGGGATCGCCACCGCCGTCGCGCCCCTCGGCGCGCGCGGCCTCGCCGTCGCCGTCGAAGGCAGTCCCGACCCGCACCTGGCCGTCATCTCCCGTGCCCACCTCGCCCTCACCGGGGACGGCGGCCGCACCTGGGCCGACCGGCCGCTCGCGACCGGCCTCGGCGAGGGCTACGGCACGGTCCTCGCCCCCGCCGGGCGCGGCCTCTTCGTCGCCACCGCAGACGCAGAGGGCACGCAGACCATCCACATCGCACACACGATCGCCCGCCTGACGCGCGCCGCCACCCTCCCTGACGCCGGGCGCCCCATGGCCGCCGTCGCCGCCGACGGGCACGTCAGCGTCTTCTCCGACCGCCACGGCACCGTCACCGAGACCCGCTTCACCGCCGACGGGGCGACACTCGAAGCCGCGCCCGCGTGCGCCTGCCGGGGCGAGATCCTCGCCGTCCCGGGCAGGCCCGGCACGTGGCTCGAGACCGACGGCCGGACCATCCACATCAGAGGCACCGCCTGACGCGGCGAAGGAGGACCGATGGCATTCCCCAGCAGCAGCACCGCGTTCGCGCGCTCCACGTGCGACTATCCGGACATCACCCGCGACTGGCTCCACCAGGACGCCCTCAAGACCCGCTACCGCACCGCGTTCGACGGCGACGGCAACGGCGTCCACCCGAACACGACCTCGTTCACGATGCACGAGGAGACCCACCTCAAAGCGGGCCTGGTGGTCCGCGACCTCCACCACCTCGGCGCGAACTACGCCCGCAGCGAGGGGCCCTGGTCCTACCAGTGGACCGGCCTCGCGGGCGCGAAGGTCTGCAAGCCTGGCTACCACCGCTACGGCGCGGCTATCGACTTCACCCGCTTCGACTGGGGCTCAGGCAATTACGTCGATACGGCCCTCCACGGCGCGGACTCCCGCCTGTACCTGCGCCGCCGCTACCTCGCCGTGATCGCGACCTGCCGCAAGCACTTCGGCACCGTCCTGCACTGCAACAACGACCCCGACGGCTCCCACTGGAACCATATCCACGCCGACCGGGGCCGCCAGGCCGTCGCCGCCAACTGGGGTTACCAGACCGACACGACCATCATCCAATGGGCCGCAAGGGATCTCGCGGGCGTCAAGGACATGCCCATCGACGGCGACTTCGGTCCCAAGACCAAGCGCGGCTACGAGTTGCTGCGCGAGCAGTTCGGGACGGGCGGCGTCGACCCGACCGCCTCGGGCGACGCCTTCCGGATCTGGCTCGCCCTCATCGGCCGCCACGGCGTCGCCGACAAGCCCGCGGGCGCCTTCCGCGCCGACGCCGCCCTGCAAGCCGAGGCCGCCGCCGCAGGCGACTGACCGCGACCGGCCCGCACCGGGCCCAGTAAGGAGCACGCCTTGGACGACCCGCACCGCAACGGCCGCAAGCTATTCGCCATCGCCGCCGTCCTCGCCCTCGCGGGCGCGACCGGCGCCTGCGACGTCAACGCCGTCTCCGGCAACGGCACCGCCGCCGGGGTGTTCTACGCGCTCGGCGACGACCACCGGCTCTACCGCTGGGACGCGGCCGCCGACGCCACCGAACCCGTCCTCGACCTCAGCGGCGCCTGGCAGGGCGAAGGCGACGTCGGCACCGTGCTCCGCGCGTCCCTCACCGTCGACCCGACCGAACGCCACGCCGCGTGGATCGCCGGAGCGAGCCCCGCCGCGTCGCTCATGTTCGGCGACTTGGACACCGGCGAGGTCGCCACCGCCGCCGAGTACCCCGTCGACCACGCCTGCATCGACCCCGCCTGGCTCCCCGACGGCTCCGCGGTCCTCGCCCACCGCGCCCCCGTCTGGGGCGAGGACCAGGGCACCGACGACATCCCGCTCCCAGTCGAGACCTGGGGCGACACCGAGTGGTACGCGCCCGGCGCCGGACAGTTGCCGACCACTGTGGACCTCGACCCGGACGGCTGCAGGCTGCGCTGGTACACCGCCGAAGACGGCTCCGCGCAGGCGCTCTACCACGACCTCGGCCTCACCGAGCTCTACCGCGTCGACACCGGAGGCCAAGTGCTGGAGACGATCCCGGTGCCGAGCCTGCAGGGCGCCGAACCGCTCACCATCGGCCTCGTCAACGTCGACCCTGCGGGCCGCTACGCGTGCGTCGTCGACGGCTACGGCCCCGACGGCGCCGCCAAGGGCGGCTTCACCATCCGCGCCGAATCCGGCACGCGCGTCGTCGACCTCGCCTCGGGCGAGGCGGTCGGCCCCTCCGACGCGGGCTGCACCACCCTCCACGCGGACGGCTTCGTTTCCCGCCAGGACGCCGCGGTCGAGTTCATCGACTATGACGGCGACACCGCCTGGGCCACCGAGCTTCCCGACCAGATCGCCGAATCACCGGTCCTGTACTTCTTCCCCGAAGGGTCCTGAACCGGGCGGCATAGGATCGGGGAGTGAACCGCGTCCTCGGCATCCGCCGCCACCCGCTCAAATCGGCCGCCGCCGAACACGTCGGCGACGCCTTCGTCGGCAAGCACGGCCTCGACGGCGACCGCACCTGGACCTGCCTCGACGCCGACGGCACCATCGGCAGCGCCAAGCAGCCGCGCCTGTGGGCCCGCCTCCTCGAGGTCACCGCCGTCCTCGCCGCAGACGGCGTCAGCGTCGCCGTCCCCGGCCGCGAACCCGCCCTCGCGGGCAGCGCCGAAGCGGACGAAGCGGTCTCCGCCTGGCTCGACCGCCCCGTCACCCTCACCCGCAAGCCGCCAGGCCAGCTCAAACGCCACCACTGGTGGCCCGACGAGCCCGGCATGATCCCCGACTGGGCCGCAGGCAAAGAGCCCGGCGGGGACGACGTCGTCGCCGCCCGCCACGACGCCGAAGGCGGCCGCTTCTTCGACTACGGCGCTGTCCACCTCGTCACCTCGGGCGCCCTCGAGCGCCTCGGCGCCGAGCACGGCAGCCCGGTCGACCCGGCCCGCTTCCGCCCCAACCTCGTCCTCGACCTGCCCGCCGACCCCGAACCGGGCCAGCGCATCGCGATCGGCGCCGACGTCGTCCTCGAAGTCGCGATCCCGACCCCGCGCTGCGTCATCCCGTCCCTCGCCCACGGCGACGCGCCCGCCGACCGCGCGCTCCTGAAGACCCTCGCCGCGCACCACCGCATCGACGTCCCCGACTTCGGCCGCGCCACCTGCTTCGGCTTCTACGCCGACGTCCGCGCGGTCGGCGCCGTCGCCGTCGGCGACCCGATCACCGTCACTGGGTAGCGAACGGCCCGTTCAGCGCAGTGCGCCGAACGGGCCGTTCACTACGGTGCGCTAGTTATAGGCGGTCGTGTAGTACCGGGCCTTGTAGAATTCCGCGCCGCTGCGCGTCCGGTCCGCCGACTGCGAGAACACCACCGTCGGGCTGCCCCAGTCGCGCGAACCCGCGTTGTCCCCCTGCACGTAGAAGTACTCGCCCGTCTTCATCAGCACGTACGCCTTGACCCGGCGGATCGTGTGCAGCGTCGTCTTCGCCAGCGTCGACTTGTTGATCGCGTACACGCCGTACGTGTCCGAGACGATCAGCCGCCCCGAGTTCGAGAAGTCCGGCTGCAGGTCGTGCCCGAGCCCCGAGAGCGTCACCTTCTTGCTCGACTTGGCCAACCGGATGTTCCGGTAGGTGCCCGACACCGTGTACGCCTGCACGATCTTGTCACCGCTCGCCCACAGCAGCTTGTTGTTCGCGTCCCAGACGACCCCGTGCGCGCCCGCCAGGTTGACCGTCTGCACCTTGGCGAGCGTCGACGGGTTCGAGACCGCCGTCGGCGCGTACACCGTGAGGAACCCGTCCGACGAGGCCGAGACGTACGCCCCGAGGTTCGGGATGCGCTCCAGCGCATGCGGGTTCCCGCCCGGCGACGCACTCCACAGCACGTCGTTCAGCTCCTGGTCCTTCTCGTCGGTGATGTTCCAGATCCCGACCCGGCCGCCCGACGCCGCCGCGAGCCCGATCACCCCGAAGTCCGCCGTGTCGCGGATGCGGCAGTCGGAGAGGTTCGCCCAGCCGCCCGTGCCGGGGCTCCACGACTTGTACCGGTTGGCGTCGCTAAACGCCGCGTTCTTGTCGAACACCATCACCTTGTTGGAGACCTGCTCGGTCACCATCACCTTGAAGTTCGCCGTGTCCGCCGACGCGACGCCGACACCGACCGCCCCGGCGGCGGCCAGAGGCGCGCCGATCGCCACCGCGCGCAGCAGATTCCGTCTCTTCACGAATGACTCCTCTAGGGGTAGGGAGAGCCCGCACCCGGTCCGGGCCGCGGGCCGACACCAGTGTGCGACACCGGAACCAGTCAACCCCTAGACGCCATCGCGCCCCCGCCGAGTTGCAGGCGGAAACCGAGGGGGAGAACGATCCGCACGTTCCAAATATGTTCTGGGGATAGAGGAAAGGCCCGGATCATCGCGATGATCCGGGCCTTTACCTGCTTGTATGGTGCGCCGCGAGGGATTCGAACCCCCAACCTTCTGATCCGTAGTCAGATGCTCTATCCGTTGAGCTAGCGGCGCAGGTCGGCTTGATCGTTTCGATCAGGACCGGGCATAACCTTACCTGGACCGAAAACGGATCTGCAACCGGGTAAGCGGATGTGCCCTGCGTCATCGAGGGTGCCGGACGGCATGTCAGCAGTTGGCGAGGACCGTCTTCGCAAGGGCCCGCCAGGCGTCCGGCAGGCGCTCGGCCCGCTCGGGGAGCGGGGCGCCCGCGGCCGCCCACACGGCCGCCTCGACCTCGGGGACCTCGTCGCCCAGGACGTAGCGCTCGACGAACGCCGCCCGGTGCTCGTGCCCGGGGAAGAAGTACCCGCCCGCCGCGAACAGCGCCACGTACGCCCGGTGCAGGCCCTCCGTCAGCGTCTCGGACAGCTCCCACGGGTCCGCCGCGTCGCCCAGCCGCTTCGCGAGCGCCTCGACCTCGCCGGCCACGGCCTCGCGAGAAGCGTCGGCCAGCGCCTGCGGGAACTCGGTCGCCTCCGCGCGCGCCTTCGAGCCCAGCTCGGAGTCGTCGGCGAGGAGCGTGCCCTCGGCGAACCGCGCGATGACGTGCAGCGCCTCGGCGCCCGGCCGCTCCCAGCCCTCGCCCCGGTCGAGCGCTTCCAGGTGCGACTGGAAGCGCGCCACCGTGAGGTGCACCGCATCGGCGCTCGCGTCGGCGGGGACGGCGTCGGTCTCCCACACGCACACCAGCTCGGCCTCCTCCCCGAATCCGGAGAGGGCGGGGCCGTGCGCGTATGCGAACGCGAGGCGCTCGTCGTCGTTGATCTCGGCGAGGACGTCGGTGGAGAGCCTGAGGACCGCGTGGGGAAGGGACATGCCGCAATTGTGGCCGTTGTTCGCAACCGCGTCCACCGCCCGTTCGTACGCGCGGCCGGTGATCCCGGCCATGCGCCCGCGCAGCGGGACACGCGGATCGGCGGAGCCCTCATGTCGTAAGCGGCGGTTAGCATGTGCGGATGGCTACACCCACCGGTCGTCTCGGCACGGAACTCGAGCCGGGCGCGGTCGCCGCCTGGCGGGCCCACTCCCAGCGTCTCTGGGGTGAGCGATTCGACGCGCCCATGGACGCGTTCCGGCACCTCGGCGCGGTCCAGTCCCAGGAGTTCCAGCCCTCGAAGCTCACCCCCGCGATGCGCACCCGCCCCGACGCCGAGGGGCTGCCGTTCACGTCGGCCGACTCGGTCGACGCCCTCATCGACGACGGCGCGGTCGTGCGCACCCACGTGCTCCGCGGCACCTGGCACACCGTCCCCGTCGAGGACCTGCGGATGATGCTCGCCGCCAGCGCCGACCGCGTCCTGCACACCATGGGCGCGAACAACCGCTCCTGGGAGCTCGACGCGGCGACGCTCGACCTCGGCACGGAGACGCTCGCGGCGGCGACCGCGGGCGGGCACCACCTGACCCGCGAGGAGGCCTCGGAGGCGCTGGCCGCCGCCGGGATCGCCGACCCGACCACGACGCGGCTGATGCACCTGCTCATGCACGCCGAGCTGCGGTCGGCGATCTGCTCGGGAACCCCCAAGGGCGGCAAGCAGACCTACGCCAACTTCGACGAGCGCGTCCCGGCAGGGTCGTGGGCGCAGGACGAGGCGGTCAAAGCGCTGGCGCAGCGGTTCTTCACCTCGCGGGGCCCGGCGACGCTGAAGGACTTCACGCGCTGGGCGACGCTGAAGGTGGCGGACGCGAAGGCGGCGATCGACGGGCTCGGCCTGGAGGAGGTGCGGGTCGGCGACAAGGTGCTCTACTACGCGCAGGAGCCGCCGGAGGCCCGGGGCGCGGGCCCGGTGGTGGACTTCGTGCAGGGCTTCGATGAGATGCTGTGCTCGTACACGGACTCGAAGGAGTTCGTGATGCACCACACGGTGCCGCGCACGCGCTTCCCGGCCCGGGCGCGGTTCACGTCGGTGATCCTGCTCGACGGCCAGGTCATCGGCAGCTGGAAGGCGACCCCGAAGAAGGAGTCGGTCCTGATCGAGACGTGGCGGGTGCGGGGCTTCACGGCCGCCGAGATCGCGGCCCTGCGCCGCGGCGCCGACCGCCTGCGGGCCTGGTATGGCAGGCCGGAGATGGAGCTCGTCCTCGACCACGAGGCGTAAAGCCTCGGCGGGTCCGCGAGGATCACTCGCCTGCGGCCGGTGTCGGTGCCGCGGCGTACTTTGGTTGACGAGGGGGCCTGCATGGAGGACAAATCCGGAATTCCGGAAATGTCCCTCACGCAGGCCCCCTTGCCGATTACCTATACCTCACGGGTCCGACATCAGCGGCCCCTGAGGTTTACTCGGGTTACAGGCGGGCGAGGGCTTCGGCGAACGGGGCGAGGCCCATCGAGCCGAGGTTCAGCGCGTCCGTGTGGAACTGCTTGAGGCTGAAGTCGGTGCCCTTGCGGGCCTTGTAGTCCTCGCGGGCCTGCATCCACAGGCGCTCGCCGACCTTGTACGACGGCGCCTGCCCGGCCCAGCCGAGGTAGCGGTTGCGCTCGAAGGAGAGCATGTCGTCCTCGATGGTGCGGGTGTGGGCGCGCATGAACTCGAACATCTTCTCGCCGTCCCACTCCTCGCCCGGCCGCCAGCCGAACGGGTTGTCCTCGGGGATCGCGAACTCGCAGTGGAGGCCGATGTCGACGACGACGCGGGCGGCGCGGAAGGCCTGCGCGTCGAGCATGCCCAGGCGCCCGGCCGGGTCCTCGTCGTAGTAGCCGAGCTCGTCCATGAGCCGCTCGGAGTAGAGGGCCCAGCCCTCGCCGTGGCCCGAGCACCACATCATCTGGCGCTGGAAGCGGTTGAGCAGTTCGATGCGGGCCATGGTCTGGCCGACCTGGAGGTGGTGGCCCGGCACGCCCTCGTGGTACACAGTGGACTTCTCGCGCCACTTGCCGAACAGCTGCTGGCCCTCCGGCACCGACCACCACATCGCGCCCGGACGGGAGAAGTCCTCGCTCGGCCCGGTGTAGTAGATCGCCCCGTCCTCGGTCGGCGCGATCTTGCAGTCGATGGTGCGGATCTGCTCGGGGATGTCGAAGTGCTTGTCCGCGAGGTCGGCGATCGTGGAGTCGGCGAGCTCCTGCATCCAGTCGCGGAACACGGCCTTGTCGGTCATGTTCTCGTCGGGGTCCTGGTCGAGGAAGGCCACGACCTCCTCGATGGACGCGCCCGGCTTGATGCGCTCGCAGGTCGCGCGCATGTCAGCCTCGATGCGGGCCAGCTCCTGCCAGCCCCACGCGTAGGTCTCCTCGAGGTCGATGTCGGAGCCGATGAAGTACCGCGACGCGCGCGAGTACCGGTCGCGGCCGACCGCGTCCTTCTCGGGCGCCTGCGGGGCCAGCTCCTCGCGCAGGAACAGCGCGAAGCGGGTGGCGGCGTAGCGGGCGCGGGTCGCGCCGTCGCTCAGGGCGATGCGCAGCGCGCCGGTCTTGACGGGCTCGCCGTCCACGGTCACGCCGTTGACGAGGTTCGCCCAGAAGTCGGTCTCGATGCCCTTGGCGCCGTTCCAGTTGTCGCAGTGGGTGGCGACTTCCAGGACCTGGCGCTTCGCGGCCACGCGGCCCGCGGCGGCCTCGGCGCGCAGCGTCTCGGTGTACTGCTCGAACGCGTTCGGGACGGCTTCGAGGCGGGCCGCGATGTTCTCGGCGGCCTCCTGGCCGTCCTTCGGCATGAGGTCGAAGATCTGGCGCACGCTGTGCACGGGGGACGCGAGGACGTTGAGGCTCAAGTAGGTGTCGCCCGCTTCGTGGCGCTCCATCTGGAGGCGCAGGCGCTCCAGGATGGCGTCCTTGGCGACGCGCTCGCGCTCGTCGACCGGCTCGGCGGCCTCCAGGTCGGCGATCGCCTTACGGGTGAGGGCGGCTTCGGCCTCGAGCCCGGCGGGCGAGAGGTCGTCGATCTCGTGGTCGTGTCCGGGGACGCCCATGCCCGTGGCCGTGAGCGGGCTCATGGCGATGACGTCCTCGACGTACTGGTCGGCGATGCGGTCGATGCTTCTCATGGAGTGGACTTTACGCGAGGGCGCCGGGCGAGCGCGACCTCGCTTTCGACCGTTTCGATCCATCCGCCCGCCGCGCCGAGTTCGGCGAGCGCCGCCCTCGTGAGCGGGATTCGTTGCGCCGCAAGGGTTTCAGGCGGCCAGTCCGCGCGGCGGACGCGGGCGCCGTCGAACCATTCACTGATTGGGTTTGGCCGATCGGTGTAGGCGTCGAGGTCCTGCCAAGCCGTGTCGAGCTCCCCGCCGAGGTCCTCCAGGGCGCTCATGAGCTCCTCCCGGTTGCCTTCGACCATGCCCGCGAAGAGCGCGGTCGGGCCGGCCGCGACGCGCGTGCCGTCGCGGAACGAGCCGGCCGCGAGCGTGCGGGCCAGCGGCTCGTCGGCGACGCGCACCAGCGCGGCCGCGACCAGGTGCTCCAGGTGCGAGATCCGCGCGGCGGCCCGGTCGTGGTCAGTGGACGTGGCGGGCACGACGTGCGCGCCGAGCGACGTCCACAGCGCGGCGAGCAATGTCCAGTCGGCGAGGTCGGTGTCCTCCTCGAGGCACAGCACCCATTTGGCGCCCCGGAAGAGCCCGGCCTCGGCGGACGCGAACCCGTTGGTCTCCTTGCCCGCCATGGGATGCCCGCCCACGAACCGGTACCGGGCGAACAGCCGCGCGGGCACCGCTTTCACTGAGGAGACGTCCGTGACCAGGCCCGTGTACCCGTCCAGGGTCTCGGCCGCGACGGCCGCGAGGTGCCGGAACGGCGCCGCCACGACCACGAGCTCGGATTCGAGGACCGCGGCCGGGTCGCCGGTGACGGGGAAGTGCGCGGCGGCGGCGTCGCGGGTCGCCGGGTCGGGGTCGAAGCCGAGCACGTCGTGCCCGGCCTCGGCGAGGGCGAGCGCGGCCGAGCCGCCGATGAGGCCGAGCCCGAGGACCGCGGCGCGCATCAGAGGTAGAGCCCCGTGTTGTCGTTGTTCACGCGCTTGGCGGCGACCGCGTGGATATCGCGCTCGCGCAGGAGGAGGAAGGTGCGGCCCTGGATCTCGACCTCGGCCTTCTCCTCGGGGTCGAACAGGACACGGTCCCCGGTCTCGACCGAGCGCACGAGCGGGCCGACGCCGACGGCCTCGGCCCAGTGCAGGCGGCGGCCCATGGCGGCGGTGGCGGGGATGACGATCCCGGCGGCGGAGCGGCGCTCGGAGTCCGCGTCCTCGCGCACGAGGAGGCGGTCGTGCAGGAGCCGCACGGGCAGTCCGGTCGTGGAGTCCAACGGTGTATCGGTCACAACGCGCCAGCCTACCGGCTGCAGCGGCGCGAGGAGCAGCGCGAGCGGGGAGACGCACGCCCGCCGCGCGCGGATTGTCGTACCCTCGCGCGACCATTGCATCGGGGGGACCCGCGTTCCGACACACCCGACCCCGGGTGCGCCGAGGGGTGCCGGCGGGCACTCGGTACAGGCTGCTGTATCGGAAGAGTCGCACCGAACCGGTACGGTACGTGTTGACGTTGCACCCGCCTCCTAACGGAGGAACCGTCCTTGGAGAGACCGTGAGCCGATTCCAACGCACCACCGCCCGGGCACGTCAACTGTGGATCGGCATGCGCGTCAACCCCGTCACCGAACGCGCCCTCGCCTCGCGCGAGCCCGTCGACGACGAACCCGAGATCCCCGCGGGCGGCAGCGGCGGCGACATACCGCCCGAACTCGACCAGACCGGCGACGGCGAAAACCCCGAACGCCGCTTCGTCCCCACGGGCCTCGCCGTCGGCGCGGCCTGGTGCTGGCGCATCCTCATCATCGGCGTCACCGTCGCCGTGGCGCTCTACCTCCTCTCCTACGTCACCGTCGTCGTCATCCCCGTCGCGATCTCGTTCCTCCTCGCCGCGATGCTCCAACCCGCCGCCGCCTGGCTGATCCGCCACGGCTGGAACAAGTCCCTCGCCTCGATCCTCATGCTCGTCGCCGGGCTCTCCGCGGTCGCCGCGATCCTCACGTTCGTCATCCAGCAGTTCATCGCGGGCGTCCCCGGCTTCTACGACTCGATCGTCGACGGCCTCAAAGACGCCCAGGCCTGGCTCGAATCCGGCCCCTACGGCCTCGACGGCGCCCAGGTCGCCGAGATCCTCGCCGACATCCAGGGCAACATCACCAACTGGTACAACGAGAACCAGCAGACCATCGTCCAGACCGGCCTCGACGTCGCCACCTCCACCGCCTCCGGCCTCGGCAACTTCGTCACCGGCCTGTTCCTGGTCCTGTTCACCACCTACTTCTTCATCCGCGACGGCCGCAAGATCTGGACCTTCCTCACCGGGATGCTCCCGCGCACCGCCTCCGAGCCGCTGCGCTACGCGGGCGGCGCGGGCTGGTCGACGCTCGTGCAGTACATGCGCACCATCGTGGTCGTCGCCGCCGTCGACGCGGTCTTCATCGGCTTCGGCCTGTGGGTCCTGGAAGTCCCGCTGTGGCTGCCGCTGACCACGCTGATCTTCCTGGGCGCGTTCATCCCGATCATCGGTGCCACGGTCTCGGGCATCGTCGCCGTCGTCGTCGCCCTCGTCGGCACCCCGAACGGCCTCGTCACCGCCCTCATCGTCCTCGGCATCGTCCTGGCCGTGCAGCAGCTCGAGTCGAACCTGCTGCAGCCGTTCCTGATGAGCCGCGCCGTGAAACTCCACCCGCTCGCGATCGTCCTCGCCGTCACCGCGGGCGGCTTCGTATGGGGCATCATCGGCGCGCTCGTCGCCGTCCCGGTCCTCGCGATCGTCAACGGCACCGTCCGCGCCCTCAACCGCTACCGCGCGGCCCGCCGCGAAGCCCAGGCCCGCGGCCTCGACGGTGAGGACGCCACCGCCGAAGCGGTCAGGGTCAGCTCCGGCGGCAAGGCCCTCGCCGACTCCACCGACGCGGGCGAGCAGGCGGCGCAGGAGGCATGAGCACCGCAACCGCAGCACCCGCCACGAAAGCCGAACGCGACGCCCTCGCGATCCTCGACGCCGCCGTCGCCGCCACCCCGCACGGCCAGGCCCGCGAGGGCCAGCGCGAGATGTGCGCGGCCGTCGCCGCCGCCGTCGACGCCGACAAGCACCTGCTCGTCCAGGCGGGCACCGGCACCGGCAAGTCCCTCGCCTACCTGTGCGCCGCCCTCGCCGCAGGCAAGCCCGTGGTCGTCTCGACCGCCACACTCGCCCTCCAGCACCAGCTCGTCGCCGTCGACCTGCCGCGCCTGGTCGAGGCCGTCGCGCCCGTCCTCGGCCGCACCCCCACGTTCGCCCTCCTCAAGGGCCGCCACAACTACCTCTGCAAACGCAAGATCGCCGGTGAAGAGGACGAGGACGACGGCGCGATCGAGGGCACCGAGACCCTGAAATGGGCCGGGCAGCAGGCGTCCTTCGCCAAGCAGGTGCAGCGCCTCTTCGACTGGGCGAACGACACCGACACCGGCGACCGCGACGACCTCGACCCGGGCGTGTCCGACCGCGCCTGGAAGCAGGCCTCCACCACGTCCTCCGAATGCCCGGGCGCGAAGGACTGCGCGCAGGGGCCCGACTGCTTCGCCGAGCGGGCCCGCGCGAAGGCCCACGAGGCCGACATCGTCGTCACCAACCACGCGCTGCTCTCGATCGACATGATGAACGAGCGCTCCGTGCTCCCCGAGCACGCCGTGCTCATCGTCGACGAAGCGCACGAGCTGGTCGACCGCGTCACCTCCGCCGCCCGCGCCGAGCTCCACCCTGCCCGGCTGCGCTGGCTCGCCCAGCGCGGGCGCCGCCTCATCGATCCCGATGTGGCCGACCAGGTCCGGGAGGCCGCGGACGCGCTCGAAGGCGCGCTGAACGCGGCCGGTGAGCGCCGCTTCTCCGGGGACCTGCCCGCGCCGCTCATCGAGGCGCTGAACCTCATCAACGGCGCGTGCGTCAAGGCCACCACGCACCTGTCCACGCTCGACGCGGAGACGAAGAAGCAGCTGAGCGCCCAGCAGCTCAAAGCGGGGCTGGTCGAGACGATCGAGACGGCCGGGCGGTGCATCGGCCCGGCCGGGGACGACGTGATCTGGTCGGAGCCGAACGGCCCGCAGCTGGTCGCCGCGCCGCTCTCAGTCGGCGGCCTGCTCTCGGCGATGCTGTACGAGGACCGCACGGTGATCGCCGCGTCCGCGACGCTCACCCTCGGCGGCCGGTTCGACATCGTCGCCCGCAACCTGGGCCTGCCCGCCGACGGGGCCGGCTGGTCCTCGCTCGATGTGGGCTCGCCGTTCGACTACCGCAAGCAGGGCATCCTCTATGTCGCGGCCTCGCTGCCGCGCCCGACCGCGTCCGGGTTGTCAAGCGAGTCCGGCAAGGAGCTGCTGCGCCTGGTCGAGGCGAGCCGCGGCGGGACGCTCGGCCTGTTCTCGTCGAAGAAGGCCGCCGCGGAGGCGGCCGAGCTCCTGCGCGCCCAGACCGACTACGACATCCTCCTCCAGGGCGAGGAGACCCTCGCGAGCCTCGTGAAGCGGTTCAAGGAAGAGGAGTCCACGTGCCTCCTCGGGGTCATGAGCCTCTGGCAGGGCGTCGACGTGCCGGGCATGACCTGCCGCCTGGTGGTCGTCGACCGCATCCCGTTCCCGCGCCCGACCGAGCCGCTGACGGCGGCGCGTTCGGAGGCGGCGGACGCGGCGGGCCGCTCGGGGTTCACCGAGGTGTCGGTCCCGGCGGCGGCGATCCGGCTCGCGCAGGGGGCCGGGAGGCTCATCCGCCGCACCACCGACCGCGGCGTGGTCGCGATCCTCGACTCGCGCCTGGAGACGAGCCGGTCGTACGGGAGGTTCCTGCGGGATTCGCTGCCGCCGTTCTGGTACACGACGAAGTCCGACTCGGTGGTGGGCGCTCTGGGGCGGCTCGCGGAGTCCGCGGACGACTGATCGGGGCACACCCGCCGAAGTCGAAGATGAACATGAGATGAATTCAAGCCAAACCTTTGCATAACCCCAGCTTGGAGCGGTTTCGTGGAGTCTCACACAGCAGACTTCGCGAGCTTGTGTCTCGTTCACCTGGATGTTAACTTCGCGGTGACGATTTCCGCCCGTCCCCTGAGCCGATCGGTACAGTGAGGACAGTCAAAACGACCGAAAGCAGGGGTGCCCAGTGCGGTTCTCGCTGAAGCCTCAGGACGACGCGTTCTACGCCTACTTCACGGACGCGGCCGACAACATCCGCCGCGGCGTCGGCATCCTGGCCGAACTGGGCGACGAGGCCGCCGACTACCAGAAGATCTCCGAGCGTCTCGTCGACGTCGAGCACGACAACGACCAGCTGACCCACCGGCTGTTCAACAAGATCAACTCGACGTTCGTCACGCCGATGGACCGCACGGACATGTACCACCTGGCCGGCAAGCTCGACGACATCCTCGACCACATGGAAGCC
Organism: Glycomyces sp. NPDC050141; assembly: GCF_055586545.1. Classification (NCBI taxonomy): domain Bacteria; kingdom Bacillati; phylum Actinomycetota; class Actinomycetes; order Glycomycetales; family Glycomycetaceae; genus Glycomyces; species Glycomyces sp. NPDC050141. The sequence goes on from NZ_JBVJHZ010000029.1 coordinate 55,468, forward strand.
GCGGCGAACCTCGTCTACCTCTACGGCCTCTCCGAGCTCCCCGCCCTGCCGCGCGAGATGATCGAGCAGGTCACCGTGCTCGTCGCCCAGGCCGACCTCCTCGCCGAGTACATGCCGAAGCTCAAGGGCCTCAACGCCTCCATGAAGGAGTTCTGGGTCGAGTGCAACCGCCTCGAGAACGACGGCGACCGCGCTTACCGCATGCTCCTGGTGCGCCTGTACTCCGGCGAGTACCCGGCCCTGACGGTCATGAAGCTCAAAGAGGTCGCCGACGAGCTCGAGTCCGCGTGCGACTCGTTCGAGTCGGTCTCGAACGTCGTCGAGTCGGTCTACGTCAAGGAATCCTGAACGTGGACAGTGTGTTCATCGCGGTCTCGATCTGTATCGCCGCGGCCCTGCTGTTCGGTTACACGAACGGCTTCCACGACTCCGCGAACGCCATCGCCACCTCGATCTCGACCCGGGCGCTCAAGCCCCGCGTCGCGCTCGGCATGGCCGCGATCGGCAACTTCGTCGGCGCGCACCTCGGCGGCAAGGTCGCCGCGACCGTCGCCAAGGGCCTCGTCGAGCTCCCCGACGGCATCGACGGCATCCTGATCGTCATCGCGGGCCTCCTCGGCGCGATCACCTGGAACTTCATCACCTGGTACTTCGGCCTGCCGACCTCGTCCTCGCACTCGCTGTTCGGCGGCATGGTCGGCGCGACCCTCGCGGGCGGCGCGGTCGTGCTGTGGAGCGGCATCCTCGACAAGATCGTGCTCCCCACGATCATCTCCCCGCTCGTCGGCTTCACCCTCGGCTTCCTCGTCATGATCGCCGTCTACTGGCTGTTCCGGCGCGGGCGCCCCGACAAGCTCAACCGCGGCTTCCGCCACGCGCAGACCGCCTCGGCGGCCGCCATGGCCATCGGCCACGGCATGCAGGACGCCGCGAAGGTCATGGGCATCATCATCCTGGCCCTCTCGGTCGGCGGCTACTACAACTCCAGCGAGCCCATCCCCGAGTGGGTGTACCTCGCCAGCGCCGCCGTCATGGCCGCCGGCACGTACGCGGGCGGCTGGCGCATCATCAAGACCATGGGCCGCAAGATCATCGACCTCGGCCCGCCCCAGGGCTTCGCGGCCGAGACCGTGGCCAGCGCCGTGCTGTACGCGAACACGTTCCTGCTGGGCGCGCCGATCTCGACCACGCACACCATCACGTCCGCGATCATGGGCGTCGGCTCGACCGGCGGCAAGCGCGCCGTGCGGTGGGGCGTGGCCCGCTCTATCGTGATCGCCTGGATCATCACGTTCCCGATCGCGGCGCTCGTCGGCGCCCTGTTCTACCTGCCGATCCAGTTCCTCGCTTAAGACGTGTCAGTGACGCGGCCCGGCCTCTGGCCGGGCCGCTGTCGTTTCAGCCGTTGCGCACTGGAATCGCCCGATCTTGGGCTAGCGTGATGGCATGTCCATCCAGCGCTTCGGGAAATGGGACTTCAGAGCGGTCGACTCGTCGTCGGCCGCTCGTGCTCTCACCCGCCTCCGCCAGCAGGGCGCCCCCGCCGAGCCCGAGCGCGCCGCCGCCGTCGTCCTCCTGCGCGAGGCCCCGCTGCGGGTGTTCCTGCTGCGGCACGTGGCGAAGGAGCCGTTCGGGCTCCCCTCGATCGGCCGCGCCGACACGATGCAGGTGCGCGAGCGCTGGGCGCACCTCGACGTCGACCACTACGAGAACGCCATGAACGGCCCCAGGGGCGCCCAGTACGGCTTCCCGGGCGGTCGGCACAAGCCCGACGACCCCGACGTGGCGATGACCGGTCTGCGGTCCGTAGAGGAGGAGACCGGCGCGATGGTCGCCCTCCAGCGCGCTTGGGCGCGTTGGGTGACGCCCGAGTACGAGCCGGTGCGGTTCGACTCGTGGATCTACGTGGCGACGCTCGCCGAAGGGTTCCAGCCGCGCATCCGGGTCCGCGAGCCGGAGTACGCCACGTGGATCGGGCCCGAGCAGGCGGTGTGCCAGTACGGCGGGCAGATGTCGATCCCGGAGGCGACCACGCTCGCCGAGCTCGCGCGCTACTCGACGGTGGGCGAGGTGTTCGCCGCCGCCGAGCAGCGCGACATGTCGCCGATCCTGCCGCGCGTCGCGGTCGCGGGCCAGGAGGCCCGCCTGGTGCTGCCGGGCGAAGAGGGCTACCCGGCGGACGCGCTCGCCTCGGCCTAAGGAAGCTGCTTGGCCCACTGCACGTCGGTGCGCACGACCTCGAACCCCTGCGAGCGGTAGAGCTTGACCGCCTTGGTGTTCGACTCGTCCGCGTACAGGTCGACCTGCCGGATGCCGTGCGCCGCAAGGTGGGCGAGACCGGCGAGCGTCAGCGTCCGTCCCAGCCCGGTGCCCTGCGCGCGGGGGTCGACGCCGAGGACGTAGACCTCGCCGACGCCTTCCTCCACTTTGGTCCAGTGGAAGCCGAGCAGGCCCGTCTCGTCTTCAGCCACAAGCAGACCGTCGGGATCGAACCAGGTCTCCTCCTGCCGGGCGGCGAGATCCGCTGCGCTCCAGCGGCCCTGCTCCGGGTGCGAGGCGAACGCGGCGGCGTTCACCCGCAGCCACTCGTCCTCGTCGACACCGACCCTGAAGGGCCGCAGGCGGACACCCTCAGCGAGTGCCGCGGCCGGGCCGTCCCCGACGGGCCAGTTCAGGCCGATCCCCTCCGGCCAAGCGGCAGGCCACGCGAATCCGGCGAGGTCGCGGGAGAACTGGTACAGCACGCGGTCGCGCGTGAAGCCGTGTTTCTCCGCGAACCGCTGCGAAGCGGGCAGATCGCCGTGCGCCCACACCCGCAGTTGCGTGATGTCCGCCTCAATCCAATCCAGGACGCTGGCGAGCAATCTGTGGCCGACCCCCTTGCCGCGGCGCGCCGGATCGACCGCCAGCTCCGCTTCGGCCACCCCGCCGACCTTTTCCGCACCCGCGTAGGCGATGACCGTTTCCCCTAGGGGCACAACGAAATGCCTGCGATGTTTCTCGGGATGCCGGGACAGCGAGAGCGTCGTCTGCTCGTTGAACGGGGCGATCCCGTCGGCCTCCTCGCAGCGGTGCGCCATCGTAACGATTCTGTGAATATCCCGACCCGGAAGTGAAGCATGTTGCGCCATGGGGTTACCCTAATCGTGGACTCAGCACCGTGCCGGGGTGCTGAGTCCTTTTTCATGTCCCGGGCACGGGAAGACCCCAGGCGCACAGCGGTGGCCGGGGCTTGTGCGATCAAATGCTCACGCGAATGCGCAATTCACCAGATATGTCGCGAACCATTGGCGACGTGTCGGCGGAGAGGGTGGGATTCGAACCCACGGAGAGTTTTGACACCCTCGGCGGTTTTCAAGACCGCTGCACTAGTCCACTATGCGACCCCTCCAGGGCCCCTTGAGGCAAGCGCCAATCTACCAAACGGCCCTCAGGGCCGCTAGGTCCGGACGCAGCAGGTGGAGCAGGTGCGGTTGCCCTCGATGGTGAGCGCCAGGCAGCAGGTGCGCCGCTGGTAGACCAGGCGTCCCTCCTCGTCGGTGCTGATGTCGACCAGGTCGGTGACGTCGAACGCTTCCAGCAGGGTCTTGGCGAGCACGTCGTCCGGGTCGGGCACGACCTGCGCTATCGACGCGACCGCGTAGGCGATCCCGGAGGCGACCGACCCCATGAGCGTCCGCCGCCCCACCCGCGCGCTCGCGAGGAACGCGTCCAGGACCGGGGCCAGATGGGCGTCGAACACGGTGGCGCGCAAGCGGTCCAGCAGGACCGACTCGTTCTCGACCACTTCGACGTCGGGGTGCGCCGCGCACGGGTCGTGCGGCAGCGCCAGGAACTTCGGCCGGATCTGGCGCACCGAGAACATCGGGGCGTCCCCGGACACGCGGAACACCGCGTTCGCGGCGTCCAGGACCGGCACGCGGCGGGCGGCGACGTAGCCGAGCACCACGGGCGCCAGCGTCCAGTAGCAGTAGGTCTTCCAGGCGAGGGCCGCGTTCGCGTGGGCGGAGCCGCCCCACAGTGCGGCGGCCGTGCCCATGAGCTCCCCGACGCGCTCGCCCGCGGCCAGCTCGGCAGCGGCGAACTCGACCGCGTCAGGGGTCTCCGCACCGTCGAGCCAGGCGCGGACGCCCGCGAGCGGGTGCACGCTGACGTCGCGGTCGACCCGGTCGGCGACCGTGCGCAGTGCGTCGATCGGCTGGGGGAGCAGGGGCGCGAGGGGGCGGCGTCCGAGCGCGGTGGTGCTCAGCGCGTGAGCCTCCGCAGTCGCGAGCCGCATAGCGTACCCCTCTCAGGTAAGGACTGGCTAACCTTACCTGATTCGCTGCTCCGAGTGTCAAGAAACCGACAGACACCGGGCCGCGACGGGGTGTAGGAAAGCGAGGTGCCGCGAGCGGTGAGCGTCGCCGAGTGGGATGAGCCTCACAGCACCTCGCCTAACACGATGATCATCCCCGCCTGGGGCGGCGGCGCGTCGCACACGCGGTGCGACGGGCCGAAAACGGCAACCCCGCCCCGGCGTGTCGCCCCCGCGACCGGGTTCTGGCAGGCTGGAACGCATGTCGAACCGCTCCGAGACCGCGCTCGCCGACGAACCGGCGACGGCGCCGCTCCTCGCGCCCCGCGTCATCCGGCGCGAGATCTGGATCGTCCTCGCCCTCTCCCTCGGCGCGTCCGCGATCTGGTCGGTCGTCAGCATCCTGGGCACCCTCACCGAACCGGGCGGCCTCGCCGACTCGGTCCAGTCCATGAACTCGGCCAAGGCCGAGGCCGAACGCCCCTGGTACGACCTCGCGCGGCAGCTCGTCAGCCTCGCCCTCGCCATGGCACCGGTCGCGCTCGCGCTGCACTTCCTCAGCCTCGACCGCGGCAACCCGTTCCGCGCCATCGGCCTCGACCTGCGCCGCCCCGGCTTCGACCTCCTCAGCGGCGCAGGGCTGGCCGCGTGCATCGGCATCCCCGGACTCGGCCTCTACTTCACCGCCCGCGCCCTCGGCCTCAACGCCTCGATCAGTGCCGCGAACCTCAACGACGTGTGGTGGGCCGTCCCGATCCTCGTCCTCGCCGCGCTCAAGAACGCCGTCGTCGAAGAGGTGATCGGCGTCGGCTACCTCGTCACCCGCCTGCGCCAGCTCGCCTGGCGCCCGCCCGCGATCGTCATCGCCCACGCCCTCCTGCGCGGCACGTACCACCTCTACCAAGGCTTCGGCGGCTTCGTCGGCAACATGGTCATGGGCGCCGTCTTCGCACTCTGCTACCTCCGCTGGAAGCGCACCGGCCCCCTCGTCATCGCCCACACCCTCCTCGACATCGCCGCCTTCGTCGGATACCTCCTGGTCGCGCCCCACGTGAGCTGGCTCTGACCGAACCGAACCCGCTTGGCCCTCCAAGCACCGGCCCGGTATGCTCTGTGCTTGGTACGCGCTCCGGCGCGTCCTGGAGGATTCGCATAGTGGCCTAGTGCGCCCGCCTGCTAAGCGGGTTTCGGGTGATACCCGATCATGGGTTCAAATCCCATATCCTCCGCAGCGAAGTGGAGGAGGATCTGCAGTAGAGCCTCCTCAGCGAAAAGCCTCGGCTTCCCCCTCAGGGCAGCCGAGGCTTTGTTCGTTCCTGTCAGGGGGTCAGGTACTCGGCGAGTGCTGCCGCGAGGCCCTGGGCCGAGCGGACGCCGAGGAGGACGCGCTGCATGATGCCGTCCTTGAAGAACACCTGCACGGGGAGGTTCGCGGGGATGACGCCCCATTCGGCCGTCGTGCGGGGGGCGCGGGCGATGTCGATGAGGCCCACGGCGACCCGGCCCTCGGTCTCCTGCTCGAACTCGGCGATCTGGCGGCCGAAGACCTGGCTGCTCAGATCCGAGCTCGCGCCGAACACGAGCAGGCGGGGGCGGTCGTCGGCCAGGAAGTCGCGGACGGTCCCGTCATCGATGAATTGCATCGCTCACCCCTGCAGCTTCTCGTAGTGCGCGTCGCGCTTCCACTCGACCATGGTCCGCCAGCGGTTGTCGCCCGCGAAATAGCTCAGGAAGACGCCCAGCACGTCCTCCTTCGCCGGCACGATGGCCGCGTAGTGCTGGCGCGCCTCGCCGTTGCGGTAGTCGACGCCGAAGGCGTCGCGGTCGGCGAGGTAGTTCGTCTGGATGTACACCTCGTCCTCGGTGCCGAGGATCGCCAGCGAGTTCTGGCCCTCGCCGAGGGTCTCGATCAGGTCGATCACGTCGCCGCGCGTCGCGTGGTCGGCGACGATCGCGAAGTCGGTCTCAAGAAACACCGTTCACCTCCCAGTGGTCGCGAACGACCATAGCCGGTCGCGGATCTCCTCTTGGGCCACCGGGACGTCCGCGCCGCCCGCGTCCCAGGTCAGCCCCAGCCGCCTGTCGAAGGCGACCTTGACGTCCTTGCCGGTGTAGTTCGTGCACACCGCCCAGCCCGACCCCTCGTCGGCGACCTCCTGGAACACCGACAGGAGCTCCGGGAAGTCCACAGTGACCGGATCGTCGACCCGGAAGTCGGGCGCGCCCTGGCGTTCGTAGCCGTACGCCACCCGCAGGAACGGCTGCGGATCGCGTTCCCAGTTCGGGTAGTCGATGCGGCGGCGGAAGCGGTTGAACGCGGCGGTCTCGCTCTCGGTCAGCGACGCCTCGCACTGCCAGCCGGGGAACAGCCCGTAGATGCGCGAGTCCACCTCCCGGTCGCGCCCGGCGGTCGGCGCGAACTCCGCCGCGGCCGGCAGCACCCCGATCGCGGTGTCGCATCCGTAGTTCGCCAGCCGCAGCCCGCCGACCGCCGCCATCGGCACCGCGTTCGACAGGGCCGGAAGGTGCTGCTGCGCGAACCGCAGGAACCGCCGCAGATCGCCCGCGTCGGTCGTCAGCCGGGCGTTGACCTGGAACAAAGCCTGCCCGTCAGGGAGCGCCAGGTAGTAGCGCCGCACCTCGCGGACGGGGCCCCGCACCGCCCACACGTGCTGGAGGCCCGGGAACGGCTCCAGCGGAACGAATTGCTGGAATCTGGCGACGATGCTCATCGTGCGCTATCACTCCTTGCCCGGTTTGGCCGTATAGTTCGGTCCCGGCTGCTGCTTATCGTACCGATAGCGCTCGCCGTTCTCGTCGATCGAGCCCTTGCCGCCGTTCTCCTTCGAGCCCATGGGGTTCAGGTTCTCCGGGTTGTTGTACCACTCGGCGCGCTCGCTGTACGGCTTGTCCCAGCCCGTCTTGTTCCAGTACTCCGCCGCCGACTGGTGGTGGTCGTACTGCACGTTCGTGACCGTCTTGCCGTCCTTGTTCTCCCGGTAGTACGGGACCGGGTTGTTGTGGTCCTTGTCCTCGTGCCAGGTCAGGCGGTTGCGGTCGACGCGCTGGCCCGTGACGTTGCCGTCCTTGTCGACCACGTACGGCACGCCGTCGACGACCTTGTACCGCACCGGAGCCGCCTCGTGCGTGCCGTCCGAGGGGATCTTGCCGTTCGGGACCTGGTTCTGCGTCGTCTCGTGCACCTGCCCGTCGTTGTTGCGGGCCTCGGAGGTGTAGTCGCGGACCATCGCGTCGTGGGTGTCCTGGGTGAAGCCGTCCGGGAAGTACTTGCTGCGCAGGCTCTGGTTGATCTGATCGGGGTCACCGGTCTTGTGGCCCTTCTCGTCGTGCATCGTCCCGTTCTCGTCGTAGCCCCAGCCCTTGGGGAGCTCGTCCTGCGGGATCCTGCCGTTCTCGTCCCGGCTGCTCTCCTCGAACAGCTGCCGCATCTGCTCGGGGTCGCGGCGGTTGACGATGGGGCGGCCGTCCGCGTCGCGGTCCAGCGGCTGCCGGTCGTTGTCGTTGGTCGGATCGCCGTCGCCGTCGGAGTCCTTCGTCGTATCGGCGTCGTTCCTGGACGGCGGGCCGGCGCCCGCCTCGGGGTCGAGCTGCTCGGCGGAGGTCTTGGCCTTCTTCTGGACCTGCCCGACGCTCTGGCTCGGCGAGCCGTCCGGCTTGCGCTTCGGCCCGCCGCCGGTCGTGCCGTCGCCGTCGCCGCCGCCCTTGGGCGGCTTCGCCATCAGCGCCGCGCCGACCGCGAACAGGACCAGGAGCCTGAGGGTGTTTCTGAAGGGACGCAACGTTAACCCCGAACCAGTGTGATGAGGTCCTGCAGGCTGTTGACGAGCGCGTCCACCAGCCCCACGATGATGCCCAGCCACCGCACCACCGCGGCCGCGATCTGGGACGCGACCACCGGGATGGTCACCACGAAGATCGCCTCGGCCGCCCAGACGATCACGCGCCCGACCAGGTCGGCGATGAGGTCGCGCACCGTCTCGCGCACGGCCTGCACGAGGTTCCCGGCCGCCTCGGTCGCGGCCGACATCGAGTACGCCGCCCCGGCGAGCCCGCCCGCGGCCTCCACGCCGAACGTGATCTTCGCGGCGTACGCGTCCGCGGCCTTCCCCACCCACTCGGTCAGGTCCGCCTTCGCGGCCGCGTCGATCTCCTCGGCCGCCGCCGCGCACGCGTCGGCGATGTTCGTCCACGTCGCCGCATGCGAACGGACCACGTCGGGGTTGCCGGTCAGCTCGTCGAGGATCTCGCGCAGCGGCTCGAAGTACTCCATCGCCCAGCCGATCCCGGCCGACAGCAGCGAACCGATCGGGTCCATCACGAGCGAGGCCGCGCTCAGGCCCGCGCCGAGACCGGCGAGGACCGGGTCGATCCACCGCTCGGACTTGATCGAGTCCACGACGCCCTTGGCGTCCTCGTAGATCCAGAAGCCGGTCGTCGCGGTCCGCGTCGACTTGACGTCCGCGATCAGCGGGTTCTCGCTCATGGCGTCGCACTCCCGGGGAGGTCGGACTCGATCTGCTTCATGTCGCTCGCGGCGCTGCCGTCGGCCTCCTCGTACGCGGCGGCCGCGTCGCGCAGGGCCGTCGCGATCTTCCCGAGGTTCGTCTGCAGCAGCTCGGTGATCTCGTCCTGCTCCTGGTGCCGCTCTTCGAGGATCGGCGGAATCCACTGGCACAGCAGGCCGTACGCGGTGTCGTCCTGCGCGATGTGGGCGCTGGCGCCGAGGACGTCGGCGAACGACCCGGCGATGCGGTCGAGGTTCCCGGCGTGCGTGCGCAGCTGCTCGGGGTCGACGTGGAACTGCCCGGTCAAGGTCACGCCCCGCCGGAAGCGCTGGGGCCCTTGGCGGCGAGCCCGCGCAGGATCGCCTGGCCGGCGGCGGAGTCCGCGCCGAGGGTCTCGCCGACGGCGCTCTGCGTCTGCTCCATGAGCGCGGCGCGGGCCTTCGCGATCGTGTCCAGAATGGTCTGCCCCAGCCAGTCGGGCTGGCGGCCGCGGATGCGGTCGGTGAGGACGAGGTTCGTGACGTGCCCGGCGTGATCCACCGTGACGGTGACGACGTGCGCGTCGTCAGTGGCTGCGGCCGTGAGGGTCTCGAGCCGCGCGGCGAGGGCCTGGGTGTTCGCGGCGCGCTCCTCGGCGCTGGCCTGCAGGTTCCTCAGGTGCTCGCGGACCGCCTCCGGGTCGAACCCCCCGGCGCCGATCGGACTGGTGAACGGGGACTGCATTCGGTTACCTCCCAGGGCGGCCAAGGGGATCAACGCTTTGTGAGGCGAGCTTACATATTCCGTGCCCGCCCCCGCCGCCGCCGTCCCTTGTGTCCGCCGGCTGATCCGCCGCGCCGGCCGCGCCCCGCTCGAACAAGTTTCTGCAATCGGTTGCACCGGAAGTCTTGACCCCGAGAAAGCCCTTTCCTTAGACTCATTGAAATACTTCGATCTATCTCTCGTTAAGGAGAGCTCCCAGATGAGACGAACAGTCGCACGAAGACTCGCCGCGGTGCTGGCCACCGCTGCCGTGGTCGCCGCGGGGGTCGCCCTCTCGGTCACCAACGCGTCGGCGGCAACCGGCGGCGTGACCGGCTACGCCACCCAGAACGGCGGCACCACCGGCGGCCAGGGCGGCCAGGTCGTCAAGGCCACCACCGGCACCCAGATCAACCAGGCCCTGTGCGGGCGCGCCAGCACCAGCACCCCGATCATCATCCAGGTCGAGGGCACCATCAACCACGGGAACACCGCCGACGTCTCCGGCTCCAGCTGCGACGTCGGGAACACCCTGATCGACCTCAAGGGCGTCAGCAACGTGACGATCCTCGGCGTGGGCGGCGGCGCCGTCTTCGACCAGATCGGCATCCACATCCGCGAGTCCAGCAACATCATCATCCAGAACGTCACCGTGAAGAACGTCAAGAAGTCCGGCTCGCCGGTCTCCAACGGCGGCGACGCCATCGGCATGGAGTCGGGCGTGCGCAACGTCTGGGTCGACCACACCACCCTCGAGGCCTCCGGCGGGGAGGCCGAAGGCTACGACGGCCTCTTCGACATGAAGAACGACACCAAGTACGTGACGCTCTCCTACTCGATCCTGCGCAACTCCGAGCGCGGCGGCCTGGTCGGCTCCAGCGAGACCGACCTGACGAACTCCTTCATCACGTACCACCACAACCTGTACCAGAACCTCAACTCGCGGGTTCCGCTGCTGCGCGGCGGCACCGCGCACGTCTACAACAACCACTACTCGGGGATCGTCGAGTCCGGCATCAACTCCCGCGCCGGTGGCAAGGCCAAAGTGGACAACAACTACTTCGAGGACTCCAAGGACGTCCTCGGCACCTTCTACACCGACGAGCGCGGCACCTGGCAGACCAGCGGCAACATCCTCGACAACGTGACCTGGTCGGCCACCGGCAGCGAGAACTACCCCGCCGGTCCGGCCATGGCCTCCACGACCACCGTGAGCATCCCCTACAGCTACGCCCTCGACAACGCCTCCTGCGTGCCGAGCATCGTGGCCCAGACGGCCGGAGCGAACAAGGGCAACCAGGTCTCCGACGGCAGCTGCTCCGTGCAGACCCCCTCGCAGAACCCGACCACCCCCACCACCAGCCCGACCACCGGTCCGACTGACCCCGGCACGAGTCCGGCACCCGGCGGGACGAACCTGAGCATCGGCGCCGGCGCCGACGGCTCCAGCAAGGCCGACGGGACCAGCTACGGCAACGTCATCGACGGCAGCATGAGCACGTACTGGTCGCCCAGCGGCACCACCGGGCGCGTCTCCGTCAAATGGGACGCCGCCAAGACGATCGACACCGTCAACATCCGCGAAGCCGCGGGCACCGAAGGGAACATCGACAACTGGCAGGTCGTGAACAACGCCACCGGCGCTGTGCTCGCCTCCGGGACCGGCGCGGGGGTGATCTCGTTCACCGCCGTCTCCACGACCAAGGTCAACTTCGTGATCACCAGCGCGAGCGGGACACCGCGAGTGGCCGAGTTCGAGGTCTACGCCTGACCCCCGCCGCACCCCGCGCGGCATCCGGCCGCGCGGGGTGCGTCACGACAGATCACCATTACGACAGTGGCCCCGTGACCTGCGACTTTGATACAGTCGCTGGAGCGCTCGCGGGGCTTTCCGCGTGCGCGGAATCGGGGGAACGGTGAACCAGGACGAGCTGAACGCGCTGCCGCTCGCGGGGCGCGCCCGCTACGCGGTGCTCGACAGCCTCCAGCGGCGTATCGACTGGGTCGACGCCGCCTCCGCCCTCGAAGGCGTCTCCGACGACCCGAGCTGGCCCGCCGCGCTCGCTATCGTCTTCGACGACCTCGGCGGCGACGCCGCCCTGCGCGCCTGGGAGTGGGGCTGGATGCCGCGTGAGGCCTTGAGCGCCTTGCGGAAGGCCCTCACCGCCGAGGCGGTGCAGGCCGGCGCCGTGGTGATGCGCGGCCAGCTCGCCCGGTACAAGGACCACGAGCTGAGCGACCGGTGGAAGGTGCACCGCGAAGAGCTCGCCGACATCGTCTCCGATGCGGGCGTTGCGAAAGCGAGTGCGGGCCTGGGCCGCTGGGACCGGATCGTGCTGTGGGCCGCGGTGCTTGAAGCCCTCGACTTCCTCAATGGACTCCCCAAGATCCCGAAGGTCGAGCCGCTCCCCGGCGACGTCCTCGTCGCCGCAGGACTCGGCGTCGCGGAGTCCTCCCGCGTCTACGAGAAGATCCGGGCGCTCCTCGCCAAAGCCGAGTCGACCGACTCCGATGCCGAAGCCGAGGCCTTCACCGCGAAGGCGCAGCAGCTCATCGCCCGCCACAGCATCAACGAGGCGCTGCTTTCCGAAGCGGGCCAAGGCAAACGCGAACCCGAGGCCCTGCGCGTCATCATCGAGCGCCCCTACGAGCAGCCCAAGTCCGAGCTCCTCGCCCAGATCGCCGACGCCAACCACTGCCGCTCGGTGTACTGGCCCGACGGCGGCTTCACCACCCTCATCGGCGACCGCGCCGACCTCCGCTCGGTCGAGCTGCTCTTCAACTCGCTTCTGGTGCAGGCGACTTCGGCGATGACCCGCGTCGGCTCGGTCTCTGCGCGGCGCGGCAAGTCCCAGACCCGGTCCTTCCGCCAGTCCTTCCTCGCGTCCTTCGCTATGCGCATCGGCGAGCGCCTGCGCGAATCCGCCGCCGACACCGAGCGCGAGTACACCGAGGAGACCGGCACCGACCTCGTCCCGGTCATGCGCCAGCGCGACGAACGCGTCGACTCCCGCACCTCCGAGCTCTTCCCCCGCCTCAAACTCGGCCGCGGCACCCGCATCACCAACTACGAGGGCCACATCGCCGGCCTCGCCGCAGCCGACGCCGCCCGCCTCACGGCCCCCGAACCCATCACCCGCCGCTGACCGGCAAATATCGAAGGACTTGACTTTCTTGATGTGAATGGTCACACTGGGCGGAAGCACTCATGTTAGCGGTCACCCCCGGCTGTTCCGCGTCTTCCGTTCTGTTCCCTCACAACAGAAAGGCATTCCAGAATGCCCTCACGTCGCACGCTCCTCACCACCGCTCTGGCCTCGGCGGCCGCTGCCGCGATCGGCGCACCGGACGCCGCCTACGCCCAGTCGTACGCGGCCTACGCCATGGCCTACTTCAAGGAGTCGCCGAACCTGACCGACGACTCCTACGCCCTCCACCTCGCCGTCAGCCCCGACGGGCTCGAATGGACGCCCCTCAACCAGAACAACCCCGTCGCCACCCCGACCGCCGGGATGCAGGGCCTGCGCGACCCGTTCATCCTGCGCAAGCAGGACGGCACGTTCACCGTGCTCGCGACCGACCTCAAAGGACGCGTGTTCAACCTCGACAACCAGTACATCCACGTGTGGGACTCCGCGGACCTGCGCAGCTTCACCGGCTACCGGCGGGTCCGCCTGCACGACATGGCGACCCACTCCTGGGCGCCGACCGCGTTCTGGGACCCGACGCGCGGGCGCTACGCCGTCGTCTACTCCGCGAACAACGGCACCCGCGACGTCTTCATGGTCAACTACACCCTCGACTTCACGGACATGGGCGCCGCGCAGGTGTTCTTCGACCCGGGCTTCAACGTGCTCGACGGCGACGTGCTCGTCCACAACGGCGCGTTCTACCTGGCGTACAAGAACCTCGCGAACAACTACCTCTACGTCGCCCGCTCGACCACGGGCCAGCCGAACACGTTCACGACACTGACCAGCGGCCTGCGCCAGGGCTCGGCGATCGAGGCGCCGATCCTCGTGAAGTCCAACAGCGCCAACACGTTCTGGCTCTGGGGCGACTCCTTCAGCCCGGCGAACGCCGTGTTCTACGCCTGGAGCTCCGCCGACATCGCCGGGAACTCGTGGACGCCGCTCAACCAGCGCACCTACACCGCGCCGATGAGCAGCAAGCACGCCGGGATCGTGCCGATCACCGAGGCCGAACGGGCGGCGCTCGTGACGCGTTGGGGCGCACCGGAATGGAACCGCCTCAAGTCCTACAACTTCCCCGACCGGTTCGTGCGCCACGCCGACAGCATCGGCCGCATCGACCCGTTCCCGATGGAGCCGCCCGCCGACCAGCAGTGGCGCCTGCGCGCCGGGCTCGCCGACGCCTCCGGCGTCTCGTTCGAGTCCGTGAACTACCCCGGCCGGTTCCTGCGCCACTCCGGCTACGCGATCCGCCTGGACCCCAACGACAGCACGGCCCAGTTCGCGGCCGACGCGACGTTCACCCGCACCGCGGGCCTCGCCGACGCCTCCTGGGCCTCGTTCCGCTCCTACAACTTCCCCGACCGCTACCTCCGCCACTCCGGCTACGTCCTGCGGATCGACCCGATCACCGACGCCACCGGCCGCGCGGACGCGACTTTCCGCATCACCGCCTGACCGAACGACAACGGCCCCGGCGCGAGCGTCGGGGCCGTTCTGTGTTCTAGAGCCGATGCATCGGCCGGTGGCGCTGGTTGGCGTGGATGAGTTCGCAGTGGTCGAGTCGCCAGCCGTGTCGGGTTGCACAGAAGGTGAAGGTCATCGCCTGGTGGGCGGTGCCGTTCTCGACCATCGCGACGATCTCGGTGGAGTCCCGCGTCGGACAAGCGGCCCGCACCACTCGCACCTGCTTGAACCGCGCGGGCACCCGCCGCCGCATCCTCGTGAAGGCGGCCCATCCGGCTTTGGTGGCGAATAGTCGCGCCTCTGCGGCGGACTTGCGGCCGGTGAGGACGTTCAAGAAGAAGGTCGAGTACGAAACGGCCTGGCGGGGCGAAAACTGGTTGGGAACGTCGCTGAAGTCTTTGCGGCAGTTCATGGTTCCTCCGGTGATCGATCGGTGGGTTGCCGGTCGAAGGAGAATCTATGCATCACTTTGGGTGAAGTCAACAACACCCATCGTGACTTCACGGCCTGAACTGCCCCGATTTTTGTAGGAGTTCCACGACACGGCCTCGAAAACGCCTGCGGCGTAACCGCCAAGCGTTATCCCGTAAGCAACGCGCCATCGCGGAACCCTACAAAAATCAGAAATCTCAGCCCTTGATGGCTCCGGTGAGGACGCCGGAGGTGAAGTAGCGCTGGAGGAACGGGTAGACGATGAGGATGGGGACGGTAGCGAGGACGATGACCGCCATCTGGAGGGTGACGCCGGGGGGAGGGGGCTGGTCGGGGGAGACCACCGCGCCCGGAATGGCGACGCCTGCCAGGACGTACTGCTGGAGCACGACTTGGATGGGCCACTTCTCGCTGTCGTTGATGTAGAGGAGGGCGTTGAAGTAGGTGTTCCAGTAGCCGACGGCGTAGAACAGGCCCATCACGGCGAGGACCGGTTTAGAGAGGGGCAGGACTATTTGCAGGAAGATTCGCCACTCGCCTGCGCCGTCGATTCTTGCGGCTTCGATCAGTTCTTCTGGGAGGCCTTGGAAGAAGTTCCTGATGACGATCATGTTGAAGGCCGAGATGAGGCCCGGGATGATCAGCGACCAGGTCGAGTCCAACAGGCCCAGGTACTTGATCAGCATGAAGTTCGGGATGATGCCCGCGCCGAAGAACATGGTCGCGAGGACCATGATCAGGACGGCTTTGGCGCCCGGGACCTGGCGGGTGCGCGCCAGGCCCCAGGCGAGCATCGAGGTCGCCGCGAGGGAGAGCAGCGTCCCGACGACGGTGATGTAGAAGGAGTTCATGAGGCCTTGAGTGACCGTGCCGCCGTTGAAGATCGCCCGGTAGGCGTCCAACGAGAACTCGGTCGGGAAGACGACTCCGGCGCGGGCCTGCGCGGGCGCGGCGAAGCTCATCGCGATGACGTAGACCAGCGGGTAGATCATGGTGATCACGATCAAGGCGATCACGAGGGCCTTCACGGCCCTGACCCAGATCGAGGGCGGGCTCATCCACGGCGGGATGCCGGTGTGGCCCTTGGCGATTGCTGTCATCAGAAGATCCCCTCTCCGCCCATCCGCTTGGCGAGGCGGTTCGCCGAGAGCACCAGGACGGTGCCGATGACGCCCTTCAGCAGGCCCGCGGCGGTCGCGACGCCCCATTGGCCGCCGAGGACGCCTCGGAAGTAGACGAACGTGTCGAGTACCTGGGCGGCTTCGGCGCCGACCATGGGTTGCTGGAGTAGCAGCTGCTCGAAGCCGACGGTGAGGATCGAGCCGATGTTGAGGATGAGCAGGAGCGTCGCGACCGGGACAAGTGCCGGGAGCGTGATGTGCCAGGTGCGCTGCCAGCCGGTCGCGCCGTCGATCGCGGCAGCCTCGTAGCGGTCGGAGGGGATGCCCGCGATCGCGGCGAAGAAGATGATGGTGCCCCAGCCGACGTCCTTCCACATGCCTTGAAGGACGACGAGGATCTTGAAGGTGTCGGCGTTCGTCATCGCGTCGAACCCCGGCATCCCCATCCCGTCGAGGATGCCCGCGATGAGTCCGCCGCCGCCGAGGACCTGCTGCCACACGGAGATGACGATGACCCAGGACAGGAAGTGCGGCAGGTAGACCACGGTCTGGACGAAGCGCTTGACGCGGTCGGAGAGGAGGGAGTTGAGCAGGAGTGCGAGGGCGATCGGGGCCGGGAACGCGAAGACCAGCTGCAACACCGCGATGATGAGCGTGTTGCGCAGGGCCTGCAGGATTTCCGGGTCGGTCCAGATCGCGTTGAAGTTCGCGAGGCCGACCCACGGGGAGGCCTCGATGCCGCGGAACGGCGAGTAGTCCTGGAACGCGATGACGTTGCCGAGCATCGGCACGTACGCGAACACCAGGAAGAACAGCGCCCCGGGGACGATGAACGTGTAGGACCAGCGCTCGCGCCAGATGCGTTGGCGCAGTGTGGTCTTGCGCTTGGGTGCGGGCGGGGGGGGGGGGGGGGGGGGGGGGGGGGGGGGGGGGGGGGGGGGGGGGGGGGGGGGGGGGGGGGGGGGGGGGGGGGGGGGGGGGGGGGGGGG
>NZ_JBVJHZ010000030.1:0-69563 GCF_055586545.1 Glycomyces sp. NPDC050141
CCCCCCCCCCCCCCCCCCCCCCCCCCCCCCCCCCCCCCCCCCCCCCCCCCCCCCCCCCCCCCCCCCCCCCCCCCCCCCCCCCCCCCCCCCTCCCCGTTTCCACGGCAAGTGAAAGGGCCCGGTGCGGATATCCGCACCGGGCCCTTTCACTTCGTGCTTACGAGGACGCGACCTTCTCGGCCGCCTCGCTGGTCTGCTTGCCGTTGCCCTGCGGGCGCTTGCGGCCGTTGGCGGCCGGCTTGTTGACGGCCGCGTCCTGCGCGGGCGCCTCCTGGGCCGCCTGCTCGGCGGCCTTGGCCGGCTCCTCGGTGCGGCCCGCGCGGGCCTCCTCGACGAGCTTCTTCGCCTGCGCCCGGGCCGTGGCCAGGATCGCCTCGGAGTCGCGCCGCGCGGTCTGCTTGGCGGACTTCGAGAGCTCCTCGGCGCGGCGCTTCGCGTTGTCGGCCTTCTTCTCGGCCTCCGACACGTACTGGTCGCGCTCTGACCGGACCTGCTCGGCCTCCAGCCCCGCCTCTTCGAGGATGCGGGCCGCCTCGGCCTTGGCCTCGGCGAGCAGCCGCTCGCGCTCGGCCTCGATCTCGGCCAGCTGGGCGCGGGCCTGCTCCACTTCGGCCTCGGCCTCGACCTTCGCCCGGTCGGCGTTCTCGCGCAGCTTCGTCGCCTCCCCGGCCGCCTCGGCGGTGACCCGCTCGGCCTCGGCCGCGGCGTGCTCGCGCACGCGCTTGACCTCGGCGGCGGTGTCCTCGCCCAGCTTGCGGGCCGCGACCTCGGCCGCCTCGCGCTCCTTGCGGGACGCGTCGGCCGCCTCCTCGCGCAGGCGCTGGGTCTCGCGCTCGGTCTCCTCGGCGAGCCGCAGCGCGCTGGCCTCGGCGGCCTCGCGCTCCAGGCGCGCCGCCTCCTCGGCTTCGGCGGCGAGCTTCGCGACCTTCTCGTCGGTCTCGGTGGAGAGCCGCAGCGCCTCGGCCTCGGCCTCCTCCAGGCGCCGCTGGGCGTCCAGGCGGAGCCGCTTGGCCTCGTCGGCGGCCTCGGTGCGCGTCAGGGTCGCGTTGTCGGCGGCCTCGGCCCGCACCCGCGTGGCCTCGTTCTCGGCGTCGGTGCGGACGGTCTGCGCGAAGGTCTCGGTCTCCTGCTTGAACTTCTCGAGGTTCTCGACGGCCTCGGTGCGCAGGTCCCGCAGTTCGGCCTCGTGCTCGGCGCGCTTGCGCTCGGCCTCGGCGTCGGCTTCGGCGGCGATGCGGTCGGCCTTCTCGCGGGCCTCGCTGATCGCCTGCTCGGACGCGAGGGTCGCGTCGTCCTTGAGCTGCTGGGCCTCGGCGCGGAGGCGTTCGACGTGAGCGACCAGCTGCCGGGTCTGCTCGTCAGCGGCGGCGCGCTTGTTCTCGGCGTCCTGCTCGGCCTCGGCCACGAGGGCGGCCGAGCGCTCCTTCGCCTGGTCCACCATGGCCTGGGCTTCGCGGGCCCGCTTGTTGATCTCGGCGTCGATGATCGCGCGCCGGTCGGCCTCGGCCTTCTCGGCGGCGGCCCGCCGGGCCTTCAGCGTGGTCTCGAAGTCCTTGCGGGCCTGCTCGATCTGCGCCTCGGCCTCGCGGAGGCGGTTGTCGGCGTGGTGGTGCAGGTGCTGGGTCTGCGCCTGGGCGTTGGCCTTGATCTCCTCGGCCTGCTCCTCGGCGAGGGTCAGCATGTGCTCGATGCGCACGCCCAGGTGCCGGTAGGAGGCCTTGTCGCCCGCGGCGCTGCGCCGCCGCAGCTCCTGGATCTGGGCCTGGAGCTGCTGGATCTGGATGACCAGCCGGTCGATCTGGGCGACCGCCTCGGCCCGTTCTCCCGCGAGGGTGTCCATCTGGAGCTGCATCTGCTGCAGGAACCGCTTGACCTGTCCCTTGTCGTATCCGCGCAAGGCGGTCTCGAACTCGTACTCGACGGGTCCACCCTCGTTGAATCCGGTCAGCAGTTCCGAGTCGTCCAGTCTGTCTTCACGCGCCATACCCTCATCCTCACGTAAGCCGCGTCCCGCCACTACCGGCAAGGGACCGGATGTGACGGGACGCGGCCGAAGCTGTGGTTCCTCCACCGTCGACCTACGCCTGCGATCATTCTTCACTGTCGCAGACTTCGACGGTAACGCGGATTCGCCAGGTTTACTTGTCGTCCTGTTTTTCTACTTGTCGTCGCCCTGCTGCCCAAGGGCACCGCCGAGGGCGCCGCTGACCAGACCGCTGAGGTTGCGCAGGGTCTCCTGCACCTGGTCCCGCTTCGCGGTGAGCTCGGCCACCTTGGTCTCGGCGTCGGTCGTGACGCGCTCGGCGTCCGACTTGGCGTCGGCCAGCAGCCGCTCGGCCTCGGACTTCGCGTCGGCGACGGCCTTCTGCGCGTCCTTCTTGGCCTTGCTGGTGGTCTCCTGCGCGTAGTTGTCCGCCTCGGAGCGCTTCTCCTCGCCGCGGGTCTCCGCGGCCTTGGCGCGCTCTTCGGCGTCGCGGGCGCGGTTCTCGGCGTCGGAGACGAGCTTCTGGGTCTCGGCGACCGCGCGGGTGTGGCGGTCGGACTCCTCGCGCTCGGCCTTCTCCTTGCGCTCGGCCAGTTCGAGGTCGAGGGCCTGGAGGTCCTTGTCGCGCTTCTCCTTCGCCTCGGCGAAGAGCTTCGCGGCCTCGGCGCGCTTCTCCTCCGCCTCGCGGGCGGCCTTGGCGCGCAGCTGGGTGATCTCGCGGTCGGCCGTGGCACGGAGGGTCGCGACCTCGCGCTCGACGGACGCCTTGAGCTCGGCCACTTCGTGACCGGTGGCGGTGCGCAGCTGCTTGGTCTCGCGCTCGGCGTCGGCGCGGAGGGTCTCGCATTCGCGGCGGGCGTTGGTCCGCAGCTCGGCGACCTCGCGCTCGACCTGCGTGCGCAGGGTGTTCGCTTCGCGCTCGGCGTTCTGCTTCAGGGAGCCGGCCTCGCCGCGGGCGGCGTCGGTGATCTCGCGGGATTCGAGGCGGGCGGCCGAGAGGATGCCCTCGGTCTCGCGCTTGGCCTCGGCGCGGTGCTCGTTGGCCTGCTCCTCGGCCAGCCGCAGGATCTGCTCGACCCGGGTGCCGAGCCCGGAGAGCGTGGGGCGGGTGTTCTCCTCGAGCTGCTTCTGCTGCTCGGCGAGACGCTGCTCAAGGCCCTGGATGCGCTGCTCGGCCTGGCGCAGACGACGCTGGGCGTCCGTCATCCGCTGCTCGGCCTCGGTCCGCTGCGACTCGGTCTGCTTCAGCTTGCCGAGGTTCTTCGAGATGAACTCATCCACCTGGTGACGGTCGTAACCCCGCAACTGGACGGGGAATTCCGGCACCGATTGGTCGTTGTCGAAAAAGGTACTGCTGGAGGGCTGCTGCGACATGGACCAATACTTGCAGACGCGACCGCGAATGTCGACAGCAAGGTCAGGGGTTTGTGGAGGGCGAACCACCCG
Organism: Glycomyces sp. NPDC050141; assembly: GCF_055586545.1. Lineage (NCBI taxonomy): Bacteria > Bacillati > Actinomycetota > Actinomycetes > Glycomycetales > Glycomycetaceae > Glycomyces > Glycomyces sp. NPDC050141. Next base: position 3,431 of record NZ_JBVJHZ010000030.1, read on the forward strand.
CAACACTAGCCGCAAATCGGGCGAAATCCTTGAAACGACACGGAACTCGTGCCTGGTGAAGTTTCGGTGTCCTCCAGGTGTCACCCGAATGGAGTCGTCTATCGGACAGTGACGGCGGCGCTACGGCCTGACCTGCAAGGGCCCTAAGCGGGTTCGACGAGTTCGACCAGGACGCCCCCGGCGTCCCGCGGGTGCACGAAGTTGATCTTGGAGCCCGCGGTGCCTTGGCGTGCTTCGTCATACAGGAGCCGGCACCCCTTTGCCCGCAGCGCGGCGGCCGCCGCCTCGACGTCCGCGACGGTGAACGCCAGCTGCTGGAGGCCCGGCCCCTTCGACCCGATGAACTTCGCGATCGGCGACGCCTCGCCGAGCGGCGCGAGCAGCTGCACCTGCGCGCCGCCCTCGGGCCACGCGACCATCGCCTCGACGACCCCCTGCGCCTCGTTGGCCTCGCGGTGCACTTCGGTCCCGCCGAGCGTCCCGGTGTAGAGCTCCAGGGCGCTGTCCAGGTCCGGGACCGCGATCCCGACGTGATCGATGCGCCGCAAGCCGATTCCCTCAGTGAACGTCATAACATCGAGGGTATAGACCAACGGAGGTCCTTCAATGAACGACGACAACACCGTCATCCTCGCCAGTGCCCGGACACCCATCGGGCGCTTCAACGGCGCGCTCGGCGACATCCCCGCCACCGATCTGGCCGGGACCGCGATCCGGGCGGCACTCGAACGGGCCGGCGTGGCCCCCGAACAGGTGGACCAGGTCGTCCTCGGGCAGGTCCTGCCCGCGGGCTGCGGCCAGAACCCCGCCCGCCAGGCCGCCGTCGCCGCCGGACTGCCGATGAGCATCCCGTCCTTCTCGGTCAACAAGGTCTGCCTCTCGGGCCTGACCGCGGTCGGCCTCGCCGACTCCCTGCTGCAGGGCGGCGCCGCCGAGGTGGTCGTGGCCGGGGGCATGGAGTCGATGAGCCGCGCCCCGCACCTGCTGCCCGGTTCGCGCCGCGGCTTCAAGTACGGGGAGACCGTGCTCATCGACCACCTCGCCTACGACGGCCTCACCGACGCCTACGACGGCATCTCCATGGGCGAGTCCACCGAGCGCCACCTGAAGGGCCGCTCGATCACCCGCGAGGACCAGGACGGTTTCGCCGCCTACTCGCACCAGCGCGCCGCGAAGGCCGCCGAGCGGCTCGCCGAGGAGATCACCCCGGTCGAGACCCGCAAGGGCCTCGTGGACGCCGACGAGGGCGTCCGACCCGACTCCACCGCCGCCGGCCTGGCGCAGCTGCGCCCGGCGTTCACCGAGAACGGCACCATCACCGCCGCCACGGCCTCGCAGATCTCCGACGGCGCCGCCGCGCTCGTCCTGTGCAAGAAGTCGACCGCGATCGCGAACGGCTGGACCTGGACGGCCGAGATCCTGGCGTACGCCACCGTGGCCGGGCCCGGCAACTCGCTGCTCGACCAGCCCGCCAATGCGATCACGAAGGCCCTGAACGCGGCCGGCGTCGCGGCCTCGGACCTCGACGTGGTCGAGATGAACGAGGCGTTCGCGGCCGTCGTGCTCGCCTCGGCCGAGACCCTCGGCGTCGACCTGGAGAAGGTCAACCCCGACGGCGGCGCGATCGCGCTCGGGCACCCGATCGGGGCCTCCGGGGCGCGCCTCGCCCAGACCCTCGCCCGCCAGCTCGGCCCCGGCCAGCTCGGTGCGGCGGGCCTGTGCGGCGGTGGCGGCCAAGGCGACGCGATCGTCCTCAAGGGAGCCTGATGCAGGTCTCAGACCTGGTGGCGGCGGCCCGCGCGGGAGACCGCCGGGCCACCGCCCGCCTCATCACGGCCGTCGAGAACGGCACGGCCGACGCCCCCGAGGTCTCCCGCCTCGTCACGGGCGGGGACGCCACGGTCGTGGGCGTCACCGGCTCGCCCGGCGTCGGCAAGTCGACGCTCGTCTCGGCACTCATCGGCGCGTGGCGCGAAGCGGGCCTTCGCGTCGGCGTGCTCGCGGTGGACCCCTCCAGCCCCTTCAGCGGCGGCGCGATCCTCGGCGACCGCGTGCGCATGGCCGACCACGCCCTCGACGACGGCGTCTACATCCGCTCGATCGCGACCCGCGGCCACCTCGGCGGGCTCGCGGCCACCACGGGCGCCGCCGTGCGCGTCCTCGAAGGGCTCGGCTTCGACGTCGTCATCGTCGAGACCGTCGGCGTCGGCCAGGCCGAAGTCGAGATCGCCGCGCTCGCCGACACGACGCTGCTGCTGCTCGCGCCCGGCATGGGCGACGGCATCCAGGCCGTCAAGGCCGGGGTCGTGGAGATCGCGGACGTGTACGTGGTCAACAAGGCCGACCGGCCCGGCGCCGAAGGCACCGTGCGCGACCTGCGCGCCCTCATGAGCCTCGTCCGCCGCGAACCCGGCGAGTGGCGCCAGCCGATCTGCACCACCGTCGCCTCCGAGGCCAAGGGCATCGACGACCTCGTGGCGGCCATCGGCAAGCACCGCGACTGGCTCGCGGGCGGCGACCACCTCGCCGACCACCGCAGGCGCCGCGCCGCCGCCGAGATCCGCGCCCGCGTCGACGCCGAGCTGCGCCGCCGCTTCCACGTCCCCGAGGCCCTGGCCGAACAGGTCGCGAACGGCGACACGGACGTGGCCGAGGCGGCGCGAAGGGTTCTGGGCGACACCGCGTAAACCGCTTCGCATACCTGCGTGCGCGCTCCTTACACTTGACGGGTGACAGACGCAGCGAAGAAGACACCGGACATGGAAACCCAGCTCTCGAAGACGTACGCGCCCGTAGAAGTAGAGGCGCGGCGCTACGAGCAGTGGGTAGCCGACGGTCGCTTCAAGGCTGCCGACGACTCCGACCGCGAGCCCTACGCCATCGTGATCCCGCCGCCGAACGTGACCGGCCAGCTCCACCTCGGCCACGCGCTCAACCACACCCTCATCGACTGGATGGTGCGCCGCGAGCGCATGCGCGGCAAGGAGGCCCTGTTCCTGCCGGGCACCGACCACGCCGGGATCTCGACGCAGAACGTGGTGGAGCGCCAGCTCGCCGACAAGGAGGGCCTGTCCCGCCACGACCTCGGCCGCGAAGGCTTCGTGGACAAGGTGTGGGAGTGGAAGGACACCTACCACGAGCGCATCACCTCGCAGATGAAGAAGATCGGCGACGGCGTCGACTGGGACCGCGAGCGGTTCACCCTCGACGAGGGCCTCTCCAGCGCCGTGCAGACGATGTTCAAGAAGATGTACGACGACGGCATGATCTACCGCGCCGAGCGCATCATCAACTGGTGCCCGCGCTGCATGACCGCCCTGTCGGACGCCGAGGTGGAGCACCAGGACGACGCGGGCGAGCTCGTGTCGATGCGCTACGGCGACGGCGAGAACGCCATCGTGGTGGCCACGACCCGCCTGGAGACCATGCTCGGCGACACCGCCGTGGCCGTCCACCCCGACGACGAGCGCTACCGGCACCTGCTCGGCACCACTGTGGAGGTGCCGTTCACGGGCCGCCGCATCCCGATCGTGGCCGACGCCCACGTCGACCCCGAGTTCGGCACCGGCGCCGTGAAAGTGACGCCCGCGCACGACCCGAACGACTTCGCGATCGGCCAGCGCCACGGCCTGCCGTCGATCCTCATCATGGACGAGCGCGGCGTGATCACCGCCCACGGCCCGTTCCAGGGGCTCGACCGTTTCGAGGCCCGCTCGGCGATCGCCGCCGCGCTGCGCGCCGAGGGCCGCATCACGGCCGAGAAGCGCCCGTACATGCACGCGGTCGGGCACTGCGAACGCTGCGACACCACGGTGGAGCCGCGCCTGTCGCTCCAGTGGTTCGTGAAGGTGGAGCGCCTGGCCAAGATGGCGGGCGACGCCGTGCGCAGCGGCGAGACGAAGATCTACCCGCCGGAGATGGAGAAGCGCTACTTCTCGTGGGTGGACAACCTGCTCGACTGGTGCATCTCGCGCCAGCTGTGGTGGGGCCACCGCATCCCGATCTGGTACGGCCCCAACGGGGAAGAGATCTGCGTGGGCCCGGGCGAGACCGCCCCCGAGGGGTACACGCAGGACCCTGACGTGCTCGACACGTGGTTCTCGTCGGGCCTGTGGCCGTTCTCGACGTTCGGCTGGCCCGAGCAGACCCCCGCGCTGGAGAAGTTCTATCCGACGGCCGCGCTCATCACCGGCTGGGACATCATCTTCTTCTGGGTGGTCCGGATGATGATGTTCGGGACCTACGCGATGGGCAAGGCCCCGTTCGCGGAGGTGGTCCTGCACGGGCTCCTGCGCGACGAGCAGGGGCGGAAGATGTCGAAGTCCCTCGGGAACGGCATCGACCCGCTCGAGATCGTGGACCAGTACGGCGCGGACGCGCTGCGGTTCATGCTCGCCCGCGACGCGAACCCGGGCGCGGACGGCATCGCCTCGATCGCGCTGGCCGAGACCGCCCGGAACTTCTGCAACAAGCTGTGGAACGGGACCCGGTTCGCGCTCATGAGCGGCGCGACGGTGGAAGGCGAACTGCCGCAGGACCTCTCGCTGGTCGACCGCTGGGTGCTCTCGCGCCTGTCCGGGACCGTGGCGACGGTGGACGCGCTGCTGGAGCAGTACGAGTTCGCGAAGGCGATGGACGTGCTCTACCACTTCGCGTGGGACGACGTGTTCGACGTGTACGTGGAGCTGACCAAGCCGGTGCTCAGCGGCGGCGGCCAGGCGGCCGAGGACACCCGCCGGGTGCTCGGCCACGTGTTCGACCAGCTGCTGCGCCTGCTGCACCCGGTGATCCCGTTCGTCACGGAGGAGCTGTGGCTGACCCTCACCGGCGGCGAGGAGCGCGGCGACTCGCTCACGGTGGCCGCCTGGCCGACGCCGTCCGGTGCGGACGAGGAGGCCGAACGGCTCGTGGCCGCGATGCAGCACGTGGTCGTGGAGGTCCGCCGCTTCCGCTCGGACCAGGGCGTGAAGCCCGGCCAGCGGGTGGCCGCGCGCATCACCGGCCTCGACGCGGCCGGCCTGGCCGACCAGGAGTGGCTGATCCGCGCGTTCGCGAAGCTCGACCCCGTGACCGAGGACTTCGCGCCGACCGCCGAACTCGCGGTGTCCTCCCAGGTCATCGTCGCGCTCGACACGTCGGGCACGATCGACGTGGCCGCCGAGCGGGCCCGTCTCGACAAGGCCCTCAAGGCCGCCGAGAAGGAGCTGGCGGGGACCGTGGGGAAGCTCGGCAACGAGGCGTTCCTGGCGAAGGCGCCCGACGCCGTGGTCGACAAGATCAAGGCGCGCAAGGCGACCGCCGAGGCCGACATCGCGCGCATCTCGGCGCAGCTCGAACGACTGGCGTAGTACGGAGGCGGCCGCCCGCGAGGGCGGCCGCCCTCCTTCTTATAGGGGGAAATAGTTGAACGCCGAATTGGCGCAAGTCGAAGCGCTCCTGGAAGCCCGCGGGTTCTCCCGCTGGGACTTCACGCTCGACCGCATCAAGCAGCTGCTCGACATGATGGGCGACCCGCAGCGGTCCTTCCGCTCGATCCACATCACGGGCACGAACGGCAAGACCTCGACCTCGCGCATGATCGAGCGGCTCCTGCGCGGGCACGGCCTGCGCACGGGCATGTTCACGTCGCCGCACCTCAACAGCGTCAACGAGCGCATCAACATCGACGGCGAGCCGATCAGCCCCGACAAGCTCGCCGCCCAGTACTACGAGATCGCGCCGCTCGCCGAGCTCGTCGACCGCGACGCCTCCGAGCCGCTCACCTATTTCGAGATGACCGTCGCGCTCGCCATGGGCGCCTTCGCGGACACGCCGATCGACGTGGGCGTCATCGAAGTGGGCCTCGGCGGTGAGACCGACTCGACGAACATCCTGAACGCCGAGGTCGCGGTCGTCACGCCTATCGGGATCGACCACACGAAGTGGCTCGGCGAGACCCTCGCCGAGATCGCGACGATGAAGGCCGGGATCGTCCACGAGGGCTCGACGCTCGTCACTTCGACGCAGGAGCGCTCGGCGATGGAGCCGCTGCTGCGCCGCGCCAACGCGGTCGGCGCGAAGCTCGTGCCCGAGGGCCGCGGTTTCGAGGTCACCGCGCGCGAGGTCGCAGTCGGCGGCCAGCTCATCACGATCGAGACGCGCGCGGCCCGCTACCAGGACCTGTTCCTGCCGCTCCACGGCGAGTACCAGGCGCACAACGCCGCGCTGGCGCTGGCGGCCGTGGAGGTGCTGCTGGGCGCGGGCGAGCCGAAGGCCCTCGACGCCGAGGTGGTCGGGCAGGCGTTCGCGGAGTTCTCCTCGCCGGGCCGCCTGGAGGTCGTGCGGACGGCGCCGACGGTGATCCTGGACGCCGCGCACAATCCGGCGGGCATGGAGGCCATGACGAAGGCCGTCGAGGAGGAGTTCAACTTCCGCAAGCTCGTCGGGGTCGTGGGCATGCTGGCGGACAAGGAGACCGACCACATGCTCGAACTCCTCGAGCCGCTGCTCGACGAGATCGTGATCACTAAGTCCTCTTCGGACCGGGCGATGCCCGCGGCGACGCTCGCGAAGATCGCGAAGGAGATCTTCGGCGAGGAGCGCGTCACGGTGCTCCCGCACCTCCATGACGCCGTCGCGCGCGGCATCGAGCTCGCCGAGGAGGCCGACGACATCTACGAGTCCGGCGGCGGCGTCCTCATCACCGGCTCGGTGTTCACCGTCGCCGACGCCCGCAAGCTCCTGGTGGGCCGCCGTGGCTGACGACGACGTGCAGCAGGACGACACCCGTTCGGGCCTGCGGAACCCGGAGCGGGCCGCGCGCAGCCTCGCCGCGATGGCGTTGGGTTTCGAAGCGCTCGCGCTGCTGCTGGCGATCGTCCCGATGCGGATGATCCTGGACGACGCGACGGCCGCGATCGTCGCTGTTCTCATCCTGACTGTCGCCTGCATCGCCTTGGCGGGCATGACGAAACGCCCGTGGGTGTGGCCCGCTGGCGCGGTCGTGCAGGTCGCGCTCATCGCCTGCTGGGGCATCCACTGGTCGCTCGGCGCGGCCGGGATCGTCTTCGGCCTGGTGTGGGCCTACTGCTGGTACGTCAAGACCGCTCTCGGAAGGCCCCCGAAACGATGACCGAACTCGAGACCGAACGGCTCCTGCTGCGCCCCTTGGCGAACAGCGATGCTGAAGCCCTCGCCGTTATCAACGCCGACCCGGAGGTCATGCGCTACATCGGCGACGGCGGCCCCCGCACGCCCGAGCAGACCGAGGCCCTGACCGCGAAAGTGGCCGGGCACTGGGACGAGCACGGCTGGGGCGCGTTCGCCGTGTGCGAGAAGGCGACCGGCGACGTCGTCGGCCTGGGCATCCTCGCGGTCCCGACGTTCCTCCCGGAGATCCTGCCGGTGACCGAGGTCGGCTGGCGGATCGGCCGCGACCGCTGGGGCCGCGGCTACGCGCCCGAGGCCGCGCGGGCCGTGATCGGGTTCGCGTTCGGCGAACTCGGACTCGACCGGGTCGTCTCGTGCATCCACAGTGAGAACAGCGCCTCGATCCGGGTGGCCGAGAAGCTGGGCATGTCGTTGGAGCGCGAGACGGTGGTCCCGGGCTACGAGGTTCCTTGCAGCGTCTACGAACTCAAGGCCTGACGGCGGCTCATTCGCCGCCTCCGCCGCCGCAGTCGCCGCCTCCGCCGCCTGAGTCGCCGCCCCAGCTGCTGCCGGAGTAGCCGGGACCGCAGTCGTTGCCGCCGCTGCCGCTCGATCCGCTGTCGGACGAGCCGGTGTAACCCATGCCGTAGCTGCTGGCGCCCGACGAGTCGTGGTGGTACCGCCCGCCGCCCTTGCGCTGCTGCGAAGCGCCGCCTGCGGCGATGGCGGCGATGAGGATGATGACGCCGAACGCCACCAGGACGAACACGAAACCGGATTCCATGCGAACTCCTCAAGGGGTGGGGGACCGGCGTTCCACGCTACTGCCGCCGGGCCACCCGCCGGGGATCGGTTCGCCGCGCGGCTCGCGGTCCGCTTCGGCCGCAAGGCGTTCGGCCCTGCGGCGGCGGCGGTCGCGGATGCCCGTGGCGAGGGCCGCGGCGGCGACGGCGGCGACGATGACCCCCGCCAAGACCAGCTCGACCATCGCGACTCCTTGCGCCTGAAGGGTACCGGTACGCCCGGTTTGCCGACCCTACTCATAGGACGCCCGAAGCCCCTGCCGCGGACGCTTCCGATCTGTCGGGTAACCGACAAAACACGTTCTGCGAGTCTGTTTGTGTCACATGGGCGTGCGATAGTGGACCTGTCCGATTCGGCCCTGTGAGCGCTCGGCGGTGATCCCCTGTGAAGATGCAGCCTCGGCAACAGCTCCTCGACATCTGGCGGGCCCAGGTGGCCTACAGCTGGCGCGCGCCCGAGGACGGCGGCAAGCGCAAAGTCTGGCACTGGGGCGGCCGCAACCAGTCCGACGCCGTGGGCGACGCCCAGCAGCTGCTGTGCCTGCTGTACCCCGCGCAGGAACTCTCCGAGCTGCGCTACGCCGACCCCGACGCCACGAGCGACGCCGTCCTCGAAGCGCTCTCCGGCCTCGGCGACGCCGTGGAGATCCCCATCCGGATCATGCGCCTGGTCAAGAACTACATGGAGAAGCACGTCGACGGCGACGGCGTGCCCGTCTACTCCGGCGGCTCCAACATGCACCGCAAGGACCGCACCCAGAAAGCCAACCCGGAGCAGCGCGCGGTCGACGTCACCGAGGGGTTCGCGCTCGCGATCCCCCTGTGCCTCACCTCCCTGTCGTTCCTCGCCGACTTCCAGCCGACGGTCGACCGCATGGGCCGCGGCGACCTCAGCCGGGAGCTGGAGGAGGCGCAGCAGACCATCCACCGGCGCCTCCTCGGCGCGATCACGGGCCTGCTGCGCTCCTTCGCGGTGTCCACCTTCGACGCCGACGACGAGTTCGGCCGCCAGCTCATCGCCCTCATCAACGTCGACGGCCAGGCCGACCGCAAGATCGTGCGCCGCTTCCGCGAGAGCGCGAACGACATCATCGCCACACTGCGCACCATCACCGTCGGCTCGGGCGGCACGGCCGGCGTCGAGGCCCCCACGAAGCTCTTCGAGATCGGCTGGTCCTGGTCGGTCGTGGAGAAGGCCCCGGACATCCCGGATGTATCGGACACCTCCACGCAGCGCGCCGGACGCGCCGAGGACGCCCCGTACCTGTACTTCACCGTGGTCGCCCTCGAGGCGATCCAGGCGCTGTTCTCGCCCAGGGTCATGCGCCGCAACCTCCTCACCGAGGAGGAGCAGCGCCTCGCCCAGTCGCTGCAGCTGCGCATGGACGTCACCCGCAGCTACTGGGCGATGGTCGCCTCCTTCGGCGGCGGCTCGAAATGGCCCCTCGAGGACGTCCCCTGGCGCACCACCGACGGCCTGGAGTACGACTACTACTCGCTGCTGGTGTGCGCGGTCGCCACCGACAACTTCGGTGCTTCCCGCGGCGGCGACGACGACCTCATCCGCCTCGGCGACGTCCTCGTCGAACTCGCCAACCGGGGCCGCATCACCCGCCGCGCCCTCGTCGGGGACCGCGCCATCGAGACGCACTTCCCCGGTGTGAAGTCCGAACTCGCCGGCATCGAGAAGCTCGACGGCCCGCCCATGGTCTGGAACATGGTCGACTTCGCGCCGCTGCTGCTCAAGCGCCTCTACCACGCCGCGAGCCTCCTCGTCACGATCGAGTCCCGCGCGGAACTGCTCGAAGTGGCCGACCTCGTGTGGGACCACCTGGCGCGCAGGCGCATCCGCGAGGGCACCGCCGCCCGCCTGTGGGACCAGCCGAAGCAGGTCTACGGCGAGCTCGCCAACTGGTTCGAGGACCCGTCCTGGCACTTCACGATCCGCGTCGTGGAGTCGATGGTCCTCGCGGCCCAGTTCGCGACCTCCGAACCGGCCCGCTCCCGCAGCCTCGAGGATCTGGCGCACGAACTCCTCGTCGAGGCCGAGCACGTCTACGACCAGGAGCTGCTGCGCGGCTCCGGCAACGCCGGCCCCGCACTCGCGCAGGAGATCCGCTCGGTGGGGCTGACGATCCGCCACGCCAAGGAGGTCGTCGACGAGCGCCCCGGCACCGCGTTCGCGCTCGTCATCAAGGCCCTCAACGACCTCGACCGGCTCATCGCGGCCGGGCGCGACGCCGAGACCGGAGTGTGACGATGCTGCTGTTCGCGACCTCGGACAAGGGCGGCACGGGGCGGTCGGTCTCCTCCTGCAACCTCGCCTACCGCCGCGCGATCCAGGGCGCCAACGTGTGCTATGTGGACTTCGACTTCGGCTCGCCCACCGCGGGCGCGATCTTCGCCATCGACGACCTCGAGCACGGCACCCACGGCAACGGCGTCCACGAGTACCTCCAGGGCCTCGCCTCCGAGTCTGAACGCCACTCCGTCTGGGCCACCAGCGACCGCGACGAACTCCAGGCCCGGCCCGACGGCGCGGGCGACCTCGTGCTCTGCCCCGGCGACGCCGACGGCTCCGAGTTCCCCGGCGACGACACCACAGTGGACAAATGCGTGAACCTCCTCCAGGAGCTCTCCCGCGAATTCGACCTCGTCATCGTCGACCTCTCCGCGGGCCGCTCCCACGCCACCGAGATGGTCATGGCCGCCACCGCCCGCCCCGAGCTCGCGAACCTCCCCTGGCGCTGGATCGTCTACCACCGCTGGACGAAGCAGCACGTCATCGCCGCCCACTCCCTCGTCTACGGCGAAAGGGGCCTCATCGAGACCGCCAAGGCCCTCGGCGACGACTACCAGCGCAAGCTCCTCGCCTCGATCCGCTACGTGCGCACCGCCGTCGTCGACCCCGACGGCGCCGACCTCGCCGGGCTCAAACCCACCCAGGTCCGCTGGCTGCGCAAGATCGACGCGGACCTCCACCAGATGGCCGCCCGCCTCAAACTCGGCCGCATGAACCTCCTCGGATCGGTCCCGCTCGACCCGGTCCTGCAATGGCGCGAGCAGATCATCACCGACGCCGACACCGTCGCGCTCGACATCGCCAACCACGAGACGGTCAGGGCCTTCTCCGAACTGGCCGTGCGCTCCGCCGAGGAGCTGTTCTGAAGGGCCCTGGGGCCACCGCCCGCGGCACCGATGGAGTGGACGCATGACGTACGAAGAGACCAGCGCGAAGCAGCGGACCGAGCGCTTCGGCATGTCGCACCTGTCGATCGAGGTGGGCCACCTCTACGCCGACGACCTCGCCCGCCCCGACACCCTCAAAGCCGAGATGGCCTCCGCGGCCGCCTGGGTCCACGGCACTACCGAGGCCCTCTCGAAGCGCCTCGGCGGGCGCCGCCCGCGCGTGAGCACCTGCTATCTCGTCGACGACTACAGCCAGCAGGGCATGCCCCCGCCCGAGGAGCTCATCAGCGTCATCTCCGAGGCCGCGGCCGACGCCGGGCTGCGCATCGACTACCTCGCCCGCGAATCCTCCTGCGCCCAGATGGACCAGCTCGAGCTCGCGGGGCTCGTGGCCGACCGGATCGTGTTCGAGCCCCCGCCCGACTCCAACGGCTCCCGCCCCACCGTCGCCCGCTCCGGCTGGCTCTGCAACGGCGTGCCCAGCCCGAAGCCGAAGGGCATCGCGATGGGCGTCCCCGAGCAGTGGAAACCGCCGAGCCAGAACGCGAAACGCGACCACTCGGTGTTCCTCGACGTCGAACTGTGGAGCGACAGCGAGCAGGGGCGGCGCTGGTCCTGCCCGATGCTCGCCGCCGTCTGGCAGCTCCTGCGCCTCGGGGTGCTCCGCAACCAGGGCAAGCGCATCGGCGTGCCCGAGGCGGTCGCCGCCGTCGTCCCCGACGAGCACGGCCACGACCCCGACCGCCCGGCGCGCGCCCGCTTCCCCGAGACCTGGGCCGCCATGCCGCCGATCCTGCAGCTCGAGCCGGGCGCGTTCCCGTTCCCGGCCTACCGCACGGTCTCGATCCTCTCGGTGAACTACCTCGAGGTCGAGCACGCAGTCCGCGTCATCTGCGGGTCCGTCCGCCCGGAGGCGAGCGCGATCGAGATCATCCGCAAATCGGCCGAACGCGAGGGCATGGTCCTCCCCGACGAGCTCGTCGACCGCCTCAGCTACATCTTCCAGGGCCCGCTCTAGAGGCGGTAGGAACTGCCGGAGCCGCCGCCCTGTCTCTGGCGGTTCTCGACCAGGTCGAGGATCTGCGCGGCGAGGTCGGCCGCGCCGTAGTCGATCTGGGAGCGCACGCGCTCGGTCATCGTCGTCCACTGCCTGGTGAGTCCGGGGCGCTTTTCGAGTGCGTCCCACATGAATTCGAGGTCGGGGGAGGTGCGGGCGCCGGCCGACCACAGGTGCAGGAGGTGGTCGACGACGGGCCGGAGCGTGCGCAGCGTGTGCCGGGCGTCCTCGCCGATCTTGGCAAGTGCGACGCGGGCGGCGACGGCGGTGAGCAGCCAGTCGTGGACGGCGAGGTCCTCGGCGGCGGCCGCGACCTGCTCGGGGTCGACGGGTCCGGTGACGATGTGCAGGCGGCGCCTGTCGTTGCCCGCCACGCGGAACGCGACGGTCTGGCCCGCGTCCGGGTCGGTGATGGCGGCCCAGCGCAGCCGGGTGGAGCCGGTCTTGATGGGCGGGCGCTGGTCGAACATGGGGCGGGCGAGCACGTCGTGGATGGAGTGGCGGGCGACGGCGGCGGTGTCGAGGAGTTTCGCGCGGTCGGCGCGGCGTTCGGCGACCAGGTACCCCTCGGCGAGGCGGTGTGCGTCGAACTTCCCGATCGTCTCCAGCGTCCCTGGCCGGGCGAGGTAGTACGACCAGGGCATGCGCCGCGGGTGCTGCGAGAGCGACACGGCGGCCCACGCGGAGCCCTGCAGGAGCTGCCCGCCGGTGAGGACGGCGCGGGAGGCGACGGAGCCGACGGCGCGCAGGGACCCGTTGCGGTCGTCGGCGTCGGCGTGCTGGCTGTCGGGCTTGGGGCCCAACGGGAGCCGGCAGTCGACGCCGTGCAGGAGCGTCGGGGAGGAGGTGTGCGGGACGGGCCGGGCCCATTGGACGACGGTCTCGCCGACGGCGAGCGCGAGTGCGGCGCGGGCCTCCTCGGGCGTGAGCGGGCGCGAGTGCGGCAGCAGCGCGGTGTGGATCTCGCCGACGACAAGCATGGGTATGCGCTCCTCTTCACTTGGGCGGGAAGGCTCCTAGTCGCGCTCCCGGTGCTCGGTGATGGCCAGGCCGTGGCCGTCCGGGTCGCGGAAGGCCGCGGCCCGCATCTGGTAGTTCTGGCCGAGCAGCGCGGTGCGCGGCAGGTGCAGGAACTCGACGCCGGCCTCGTTCATCTCCGCGAACGTGGCGTCGATGTCGCCGACCTCGAAGGTCAGGTGCATGACCCCGGTCTCGCCGGGAGGCGCGTCGGGCCGCTCCCACAGGAGGATCTTGCCGAAACCGGCGTCGAGGACGGCGGCCTCTTCGGTGCGGTCGGCGATGTGGAGTCCGAGTGTGTCCGTGTAGAACTCGACGGACCGCTGCAGGTCGGCGACGACGAGGGTGGCGGCGACGTCGGTGACGTCGGTGCCGCCCAGCCGCTGTTCGGACAGGAGCAGTTCGGCCAGGTCGTGGGCGAGGCTGCTGCCTTCGGTGGAGGTCCGCTGCCGGGGCGGGGACTTGAGCTTGGTGACGGCTTCGGCGATCGGCCCCTTCGGCGGCGTCGCCTCGGGTGCGGGCGGTGGCGCGGTCTCCGCTGTCCCGGCCGAGCCGTAGCCGCTGCCGCCGATCCGGTCGGTGGGCAGCGTGAACGCCTGGCCCGGGGACGGCGCCGCGTCGTTCTGCGGCGCGGACTCGGCGACAGGGCCCAGCGGTTCGGGCTCGGTCGCGGGCGCGTCTTCCACTGCGCCGCTTGCGATGTCGTCGTCGACGAGTTCGGCGTCGACCGGTTCGGTGATGTGCCGCTGCCCGGGGGCGGGCGGCTCGACCGGGGCCGCGGCGGGCTCGGCGGGTTCGACGATGACGACGGCGGGCGGCGGTTCGGGCGCGCGGACCGGCGCGGCGGCCGCAGCCTGCTTCACCGGCTCCGGCGGCGCCTCAGCGCGCGGGGCGGGCTCGAACAGGTCGTCGAGCGTCGCCGCCGGGGCCGGCTGCTTCACCGGGGCCGGGCGCGGCGGGTCGTCCTCGACGATGAGGTCTTCGAGCCGGTGCTGCCCGATGAGCGGCGGCGCCGGGACCGGCTGCGGGAAGCGGCGCGCCGAGTGCTCGACGGTGACGAACGCGATGCAGCCCGCGAAGCAGGTGAACGCGGCCACGGCGATGCCGACGCTCTGCGCGCCGACCGCCATGGAGGCCAGGAAAAGGGAGACAACCAGTAAAGTGATGGCGCCGACCGCGTGGGAGGTGCGCCACCGCATCCGCCTGTCGCCGTTGAGGGTCGTGCCGATCGCCTCGCCGCCCGCCGAGTGGTGCTGGCGGGAGTGCAGGTCTTTCAGGGCGTTCTGGTTGATCGCCCACCAGCGGGCCTCGCGGGACCGGCGCTGCTGGTCGAGCATGAGCCGCTGCTGGCGCAGCTGCTCGGCCGTCGCGCCCCGTCCCACCGGCTGCCGTCCGGTGCGGGGCATCGCTTTCGCGGGCGCGGCCTTGCGGACGCCGCCTGCCTGCGCCTTCTTCGGTGCACCGCCCTTGGCGGTGCCTTTCGCGCCGCCGCGCGCGGCCCCGCCTTTCGCGCCGCCCCTGCTGGGCGACTTGGAAGGGGACGGCCTCGGGGGTTGGCTGCCACGTGCCATCGGGGACACCTCATCCACAACTGGGAGAACCGGGTTGCAACGTGAATCGTACGTGGGTGAGGCAACGGACACAACATCCCTTACGATGGCAGCCAGAATCCGACTGACACTTTCGAGGAGTCCTCCCGTGGCCGAACAGCGCACGCTCGTCCTGATCAAACCCGACGCCGTCCGGCGCGGGCTCATCGGCGAGGTCCTGTCCCGTCTGGAGCGCAAGGGGCTGCGGGTCGAGCAGCTGCGGCTGCGGACGATGGACGCCGCGCTCTCGGACGCCCACTACGCCGAGCACGTGGGCCGCGAGTACTACGAAGGCCTGAAAAACTTCATGACCTCCGGGCCCCTGGTGAGCCTCGTGGTCTCCGGTGACGAGGCGATCCCGGTGGTGCGCAAGCTCGCCGGCGCCACTGACGGGCGCAAGGCCGAGCCGGGCACGATCCGCGGCGACCTCTCGGTCTCCAACCAGCAGAACCTGATCCACGCCTCGGACTCGGAGGAGTCCGCGAAGCGCGAGATCGACCTCTGGTTCGCCGCTTAGTCTTTGACCGCACCACTGACGACGCTGGCAGCGGCACGGAGCCTCTGACTACCTAGGGATGAGGTGCTGGCCGCCCGAGCCGGGCCGCGTCAGCGCCTCCAGGTCGGCCTGCGTGTCGACGTCCAGCGGGTCGCCCGGGCATTCGATCTCCCGCACCAGCTGCGGGTTCGCGGCCAGGAAGTCGCGAGCGCCCCGGTCGCCCTCCGCCCCGGCGGCGATCGCGTCCAGGTGCTCGCGCGCGAAGTACATCGGGTGGCCGCGCCGCCCCGCGTACACGGCGACGGCGACCTCGGCGCCCTCCTCGGCGGCACCGATGACCAGCCGGACCGCTTCGGGGACGATGCGCGGCTGGTCGACCAGGGTCACCACGACCCCGTCGTACCGCTCGGGCACGGCCGCGAGCCCGGCCTTCAACGACGTCGAGAGCCCCTGCCCCCACCGCCGGTTGAGCACGGGCGTGAACGCCTCGGTCGCGGCGGCGAGCGCCTGCTCGGCCCCGGCGCCGAGCACGGCGAGCACCTGGCGGCACCCGCCCGCGTGCAGTGTGGCGACGGCCCGGTCGAGCAGGCTGCGCCCGTCGAACTCGGCCAAGGCCTTCGGTCCGCCGAAGCGCCGTCCGGCGCCCGCGGCGAGCACCAGGCCCGCGGTGTTCTTCATGTGTTCCCCCCTTTTCACGGCCCCGGGCGGGGCCGTGTTCACTCCAGGCTCACCGCGAGGGCGAGGTCCATCCGGTCGAGGGGGTTGCGCAGATCGCGGCCGGTCAGCTCTTCGACCCGCCGAATCCGGTACCGGACGGTGTTGACGTGCAGGTGGAGGCTCGCGGCGCATTGGCGCCAGGAGCCGTCGCACTCGAGGAACCGCCGCAGGGTCGGCAGCAGGTCGGAGCGGTGCCGGGCGTCGTATTCGAGGAGCGGGTCGAGGACGCGGGTGCGGAACGCCTTGCTGACGTCGGCCGGGACCGCCGCGAGGAGCATCCGGTGCGACACGAGGTGGTCGGGTTCGGCGACGTCGACGCCGCCGGGGCGCGGCTGCGCGAGCGCCGCGGTGTGCCGGGCCTGCTCGAGCGCCCCGCACAGTCCGGCGGGGGCGCGCACGGGGTCGGCGAACCCGATGCTGACCGCGCCGTGCCCGCCGAGCCCTGACAGGGCCTTCGCGCACTGCCGCGACCATTCGAGGAGCTTCGGGCGCTCCTCGGCGGACCCGGCCGGGCCCGCGAGGACCGCGACGGTCTCGTCCCCGAGGGTCGCCCACGCCGCCATGCGCGGGCCGAGCGGGTCGCCGTCCTGGCCCGCGATCGCTTCGGCCACAACGACTTCCCGCAGCGCCGCCGGTTCGCCGACGGCCGCGATGACGGTGACCGTCCCGCCCGCGGGCAGGCCCGCCGAGCGCATCAGGTGCTCCTCGACGTGGCCCTCCTTGAGCGCGGTCACCAGTTCCACGTGCGGCGCGGGCCGCACCGCCGGGTCGTCCAGTTCGAGCATGAGCAGGGCCGCGAGCTGCTCGGCGACGAGCCGCCGCTCCGGGGCCCACTGCGTGTGGTCGTCGTCGATCACCAGGAACCGGCCGGTGTGGAGGGTCGAGCCGATCCCGAACACCGAGTAGGCCCGGTGCCGGTCGAGCGTCACCTTCTGCGGCAGGCGTTCCGCGGCGTGCGCCCGCGCCACCACCGTGGCCCGATCGGTCTCGCCGAGGTCGAGCCCGCCGCGCAGCGCCCGCCCGGCGGGCGAGAGCACCAGGCACTCCATGCCCAGCTCCTTGCGGATCAGCTCGAGGATCTGCCCGATCCCGTCGGCCGCGATGAGCCGCCGGTGCCGGTCCAGGAGCGACGCCAGGTCACCCGACCGCCCCACCGACAACCGCTGCACGATCTTCTCGGTGATCTCCGCGAACGCCACCGCCGCGTCCACCGAGAACAGCGGCAGGTCGTGGCGAGCGCACGCGTCCACCAGATCGTGCGGCACGGAAGGGAACTCGGGGTGGTCGCCCGCGCCGAGCGCCGTCACGCCCGCCGCGATCAGGTTGCGCACGTAAGCATCCGAGTCGGCCTCGGCCCGGCGCCACATGAGGCCGGTGAGCACCAGCTCGCCGCCGGACAGGTACCGGCGCGGGTCGTGCATGTCGGTCGGCACGACCCACCGGATCTCGCGGTCGAGGTGGTGGCGGCCCGAGACCAGGGTCAAGCCCAGCTCGGGCATCTGCAGCAGTGAACGGAGTCGCATGGTGTGGCCCCCAGGGGTCCGGCCTTCACAGGCGCGTCGGGACGCGGTAGGCAACTCCACCATAGCGCCGCCCGACCGGGGCCTTTGGACGATCCTCCAGCATTTAACGGCGGGGAAACGAAGCTTTCATAGCCGAAGACGAAGCCCCGGGCCCCGCGTTCCGCTTCACTTACACCGTAGGGCGGTTTCGTGCCGCGGACCATGGACGAGGAGGCGCCGATGTGGACTCTCGGAGCGTTCAACACCGCCGACCCCGAGGGCGCGGTCGAGACGCTGACGGCCTGCTGCGCTTCGCGGGCCTGGGCCGAGAAGGTCGCCTCCGGCCGCCCTTACGGCAGCGTCGCGGCGCTGCAAGCGGCCGCGCTCGCGGGCTTCGACGAACTCGACGACGCCGAACTCGCGGTCGCACACGCCGCCCACGCCCCCATCGGGAAACCCAAACCCGCCGGCGAGGACCGCTGGTCGCGCGGCGAGCAGTCCCGGGCGCTGGCCGCCGACGAGGCGGTGCGGGCCGAACTCGCCGAGGTGAACTCGGCCTACGAGCGGCGTTTCGGGCGGGTCTTCCTCATCTGCGCGACCGGCCTCACCGCCGAGGCGATCCTCGCCGAAGCCAAGCGCCGCTTGGGCAGCACCGATGCGGTCGAGCACCGCGAGGCCGTCGGCGAACTGCGGAAAATCGTGGCGCTCCGCCTGGAGAAAGCGGTGCGGCCGTGAGCGAGTCCACCGTCTCCACCCACGTCCTCGACGCCGTCGCGGGCCGCCCCGCCGCAGGCGTCCACGTCACCCTCCTCAAGCAGGAAGGCGACGGTTGGACCGCCGTACAAACGGCCGCCACGAACGCTGACGGCCGCATCACCGGCTGGGCCACGACGCCCGGCCCGCACCGGATCAGGTTCGCCACCGGCGACTGGTTCGCCGCCCGAGACATCGACACGTTCTACCCGGAGGTCGAGATCAGCTTCACCGCCCCAGCGGGCCACAGCCACGTGCCGCTCCTGCTGAGCCCCTTCGCCTACTCCACGTACCGGGGGAGCTAGCCATGCCGTTCACCATGGGCCCCAACAGCTACGGCAAATCCGGGATACGCCTCGTCCGCGTCGGCCGCGAATCCGCGCGCCACGAACTGCGCGACCTCACCGTGCACACCGCGCTCTCCGGCGACCTCGACGCCACCCACTACACCGGCGACAACACCGGCGTCCTGCCCACCGACACGCAGAAGAACACCGTGTACGCGTTCGCCAGGGACGGCGTCGGCGCGATCGAGACCTTCGCCGAACGCCTCGCCCGCCACTTCACCGACACCACGCCCTCGATCACCACCGCGCGCGTCCAGATCGAAGAGCACGCCTGGACCCGCATCGGCGACCACTCCTTCACCCGCGGCGAAGGCGGCGAACTGCGCACCACCGAAGTCGTCTACGACGGCACGGCCGCCCGCACCGCCTCCGGCGTGAAGGACCTGCTGCTGCTCAACACCACCGACTCCGAGTTCACCGGCTTCCTCACCGACGAATACACCACCCTGCCCGAGACCGACGACCGCATCCTCGCCACCGCCGTCACCGCCACCTGGGACTACGCCGACGACGACGCCTTCTTCGACAGCGCTCTCTACGACAGTGCCTTCTACGACCACGCGTTCACCAAGGCCCGCGGGGCGCTCCTCGCCGCGTTCGCGGACACCTATTCGCTCTCGCTGCAACAGACCCTCCACGCCGTCGGCGAGCGCATACTGAAGACGATCCCCGAGGCCCGGGAGGTCCGCCTGTCGCTGCCGAACCGGCACCACTACCTCTACGACCTCGGACGGTTCGGCCTCGACAACCCCGGCGTGGTCTTCCAGGCCGGAGACCTCCCGTACGGGCTCATCGAGGGCACGGTCCGAAGGGAGGAGGCATGAGCACCCCTGCGGCAACGGACCGGTTCCACCGCCCCGCCGACCTGCGCGAGGCGCTGCGGCTCCTCGCCGCCCACCCCGAGGCCGTCCCGGTCGCGGGCGGCACCGACCTCATGGTCGCCGTCAACTACCGCCGCACCCGGCCCGCCGCCATGCTCGACCTCACCCGCCTCGCCGATCTGCGCGAATGGTCCGACGAAGGGGACGCCATCCGCATCGGCTCGGGCGTCCCGTACGCGCGCATCGTCGCCGAGCTGGCAACGGTCCTCCCCGGGCTCGCCGCCGCCTCGCGCACCGTCGGCTCCCCGCAGATCCGCAACCGCGGCACCCTCGGCGGCAACCTCGCCACCGCGTCCCCGGCCGGGGACGGCCACCCGCCGCTCCTCGCGACCGGCGCGGCCATCGAGATCGCGTCCGTCTCCGGCACGCGCACCGTCCCGGTCGCCGACTTCTACACCGGCCCCAAACGCAGCGTCCTCGAACCGGGCGAGCTGATCACCGCGGTCACCGTCCCGAAAGCGGCCGGGCCGCAGCAGTTCCTCAAAGTGGGCACGCGCAACGCCATGGTCATCGCCGTGTGCTCGCTCGCGGTCGCCCTCGACCTCGACACGCGGCGCCTCGGCACGGGCATCGGCTCGGCCGGGCCGACGCCGCTCACCGCGCCCGACGCGAACCTCATCGAACTGCCCTGGACCCGGCCGGACCTGTTCAACGACGCGCTCGCCGAGGAGTTCGGCCGCCGGGTCGCGGCCGCGGCGCGGCCCATCGACGACGTGCGCGGCACCGCCGACTACCGGCGCCACGCGCTGGCGGTGTGCGCCGCGCGGGCACTGCGGCGGGTCTGGACCGCCGCACATGAACCGAGGAGCAGCCGATGAGAGTTGACTTGCGGATCGACGGCGAGGCCGCCGTCGCCGAGATCGACCGGCCAGGGGAGAGCCTGCTCGCCACCCTGCGCGACCGGCTCGGACTCACGGGCACGAAGAACGCCTGCGAGCAGGGCGAATGCGGCTCGTGCACGGTGCTGCTGGACGGCGACCCGGTCTGCTCGTGCCTGGTCGCGACCGCGCAATGCGAAGGGCGCGAAGTGAAAACGGTGGTGGGGGCGGTGCCCCGGCCGGTGCGCGACGCGTTCATCGCGTGCGGGGCCGTGCAATGCGGGTTCTGCACACCGGGCCTGCTCGTCTCGGTCGCGGATCTCCTTGCACGCGAGGACGACCCGAGCGACGTCCAGATCCGTGAGGCGCTGGCGGGGAACCTGTGCCGGTGCACGGGGTACGAGAAGATCATCGACGCGGTGCGCGCTGCGGCGGAAGCGATGGGGGACGGCGCGCAAGAGGCTGAACCGGAGGCCGACGGGGTGTCCCGAGTACCCGCCCGGACCCGCCTGCACCACAACCAATGGATAAATGTCGCCAATATTTCACGCGCCGCCGACGAATCTTCGGAGGACACGCCGTGAGCACCATAGTGATTGAGAACACCGCAGTCGCGACGGTCGACACCGCCGGGACCGAGCACCAGAGCGGCCACATCGTCGCCGAGAACGGCGTCATCACCGCCGTCGGCGCGGGCCCGGCCCCGCGTATCGAAGGCGCGCAGTACATCGACGGCTCCGGCTGCCTGGCCACGCCCGGCCTGGTCAACACCCACCACCACCTCTACCAGTGGGCCACCAGGGGATACGCGACCGACCACACCCTCTTCGAATGGCTCGTCGACCTCTACCCCGTGTGGGCCCGCATCGGCCCCGCGCACGTCGCCGCCGCCAACACCGCCGGGCTCGCGTGGCTCGCCCTCTCCGGATGCACCACGGCCGCCGACCACCACTACGTCTACCCCGCGGGCCACGCCGCCGACCTGATCGAGGTCCAGATCGCCGCCGCCGCGAAGATCGGCGTCCGGCTCCACCTCGCGCGCGGCTCCATGGACCGCGGTGTCAGCGACGGCGGCCTCCCGCCCGACCACCTCGTCGAGAACATCGACGCCGCGCTCGCCGCGACCGCCGACGCCATCGACCGGTACCACGACCCCGCGCCCGGTTCGATGCTGCGCATCGCCGTCGCCCCCTGCTCGCCGTTCTCCGTCTCCACCGAACTGCTCCGCGAATCCGCCGCGCTCGCCCGCGACAAGCACGTCCGCCTCCACACCCACCTGTGCGAGACCCTCGACGAAGCCGACTTCTGCCAGCAGGTCCACGGCTGCGACCCCGTCGAGTACATGGACAAGGCCGGCTGGATCGAAGCCGACACGTGGCTCGCCCACGCCGTCCACCTCGACGCGAAAGCGCAGCGGCGCCTCGGCGCGGCCGGGACGGGCGTCGCCCACTGCCCGTCGTCCAACGCCCGCCTGGGCACCGGCCTCGCCGACGTCCCCGCGATGCTCGACGCCGGCATCCCCGTCGGCCTCGGCGTCGACGGCGCCGCCAGCCAGGAGGCCGGGCACCTCGGCGAGGAACTGCGCCAAGCCCTCTACACCGCAAGGCAACTGAAGGGCCCGCACGCCATGGACGCCCGCACCGCCCTGCGCCTGGGCACCATCGGCGGCGCCCGCGTCCTCGGCCGCGACACCGAGATCGGCTCGCTCGAACCCGGCAAGCAGGCCGACATCGCCCTGTGGGACCTCACCGGACTCGGCCACGCAGGGATCAACGACCCCGTCGCGGCCCTCGTCCTCGGACCAGTCGCGCCCCTGCGGCTCCTCACCGTCGCAGGGCAACCCGTCGTCGAACGCGGCGAACTGCGCACCGCCGACACCGCGGCGCTCGCCCGCGACCTCGCCACCGCCAGCGCGAACCTCAGGGAGGCCCGCGATGCCTGAACCCGCAGCGCCCCGACCGACCGCGCCCGCCGACGCCGTCGAGACCGCGCGCACCGACACGGCGCCCACAAAGACTCCGACCCCGCCGACAAGGGCAGCCGGCGGGGTCGGGACCCAAGGCCGCTCCGGCGGCGTCGGGTCCAGCCCCACCCGCCCCGACGCCGAAGCGAAAGTCAACGGCGCCTTCGACTACGCCTCCGACCTCGAGTTCCCCGGGATGCTGTGGGGCCACACGCTCCGCAGCCCCCACCCCCGCGCGCGCCTCGTCTCGATCGACACGGCCGCCGCGCTCGCCATGCCGGGCGTCGAAGCGGTCCTCACCGCCGCCGACGTCCCCGGGAAGCTCCACTACGGACTCATCGAGGCCGACCAGCCAGTACTCGCGATCGACGAGGTCAACTACGAGGGCGAACCGGTCGCGATCGTCGCCGCCGAGACCCTCGACCTCGCCCGCCTCGCTGCCGAAGCCGTCACCGTCGAGTACGAGGAGCTCGAAACCCACTGGGACCCTGAGGAAGCCGTCGAAGCCGGGAACTTCTTCCGGTACCAGCCGGTGCGCCTGGGCGACCCCGACGCGCAGGCCCCGGCCGCCGTCGTCGCCCGCGAATACGTGGTCGGCATGCAGGACCAGGCGCCGCTCGGCCCCGAATCCGGTGCGGCCGTACCCGGCGCGGACGGCGGCGTCGAGCTGTTCGTCGCGACCCAGTGGGTCCACTCCGACCTGGAGCAGATCGCGCCGTGCCTCGGCCTCGAACCGGGCCGCGTCCACATGGCCATCGCCGGGATCGGCGGCGCGTTCGGCGCCCGCGAGGACCTGTCGGTGCAGATCCACATGGCGATGCTCGCCCTCGCGACCGCCCGCCCGGTGAAGATGATGTACGACCGGGCCGAGTCCTTCGTCGGCCACGTCCACCGGCACCCGGCGCGGATGCGGTACGAGCACGCGGCCGACGCTGACGGGAAGCTCCTGTACGTCAAGGCCCGCATCATCCTCGACGGCGGCGCGTACGCCTCCACGACCGAGGCCGTCGTCGGCAACGCCGCCTCACTCGCCGTGGGGCCCTACGAGGTCGAGCACGTGACCGTCGACGCCTGGGGCGCGCGCACGAACAACCCGCCGTGCGGGGCGATGCGCGGCTTCGGCGGCGTCCAGACCTGCTTCGCGTACGAGTCCCAGATGGACGCGCTGGCGGACCTGCTCGGGCTCGACCCGCTGGAGTTCCGCCGCCGCAACGCGGTCGCGCAGGGCTCCAAGCTCATCACCGGGCAGGTCGTGGACGCCTACGACCCGTCCCGCTCGGACAACGGGAGGCCGTTCTCGCCGCTCGCGGACATGCTCGGGCGCATCAAGGCGGTGCCGGTCCCGGCCGTACCGGTGGGGCGCGACATCGTCGAGCTGCCCGGCGGCACGGGCAACACGACGCACGGCGAGGGCGTGCGCCGCGGCGTCGGCTACGGCGTGGGGCTCAAGAACGTCTGCTACTCCGAAGGGTTCGACGACTACTCGACCGCGAGCGTCCGGCTCGAACTCGTCGACGGCGAGACCGTGGCGTTCGTGCACACCGCCGCCGCCGAGGTCGGGCAGGGGCTTTGGAGCCTGCAGGCGCAGATCGCCCGCACCGAGCTCGGCGTCGACCGGGTCGAACTGCTCGCCAACGACACGAAGGCCGGTTCGACCGGGTCCTCGTCGGCGTCCCGTCAGTCGTACATGACCGGCGGCGCCGTGAAGGCCGCGTGCGAGGCCGTGCGCGAACTGTGGCAGGACCGCGACCTCGCCGACGGCCCGATCGAGGCGACCCGCGTGTTCCGCCACCGCGAGACCAAACCCATGGACCCCGTTACGGGCCAGGGCGAGACGCACGTCCAGCTCGCCCTGTGCGTCCACCGCGCCACTGTGGACGTCGATATCGAACTCGGGCTCGTCAAGGTCGTCGACCTGACCTGCGTCCAGGACGTCGGGAAGATCATGAACCCGGTCGCGCTCGAAGGCCAGATCCACGGCGGGTCCGCGCAGGGCCTCGGCCTGGCGGTCATGGAGGAGATGATCACCGACCAGGGGCGCGTCAGGAACGCCTCCTTCACGGACTACCTCATCCCCACCATCCTCGACATGCCGCCGATGCGGCTGCACATCGTCGAGAACGCCGACCCTGAAGCGCCCTACGGGCTCCGCGGCGCGGGCGAGCCGCCCACGCTCTCCTCGACGCCCGCGATCGTCGCCGCGATCCGCGACGCGACGGGCCTCGCGCTCACGCACATCCCGGTCAGGCCCGAGCACCTGACCGCCCACCTCGGGAGGCAGCCATGAAGGACATCGCCGCGACGCTCCGCGCCTGGATGGACGCGGGGAAACCCTTCGCGCTCGCCTCGGTCGTCGCCACCACAGGCTCCTCGCCGCGCCCGCTGGGCACCGCGCTCGCCGTGGACGCCGACGGAACAGCGGTAGGCGGCGTGTCGGGCGGGTGCGTCGAGGCCGCCGTGTACGTGCGCTGCCAGGAAGTCCTCGAATCCGGTACGGCCGCGACGGAGTCGTTCGGCTCCACCGAAGAAGAGCGGTTCTACCTGGGCATCACGTGCGACGGTTCGATGGACGTGCTGGTCGTCCGCGTCGAACCCGACGATCCCGCGATCGGCGCCGCCCTCGACGCGATCCTCGCCGGTGAGCCCGTCTCGCTCGTGCGCGCCGTCGAAGGCCCCGACGTCGGTGCCGCGGTCGCCATCAGCCCCAACGGGTTCGCCGGGCGCCTCGAGCTCGGCGCGATCGACCTCCCGGCCGTCTCGGGTGGTGTCGGGCGGTTCGCCGTGGAGGTGTACTCGCCGCCGCCGAGGCTCCTGGTCTACGGCGGCGTCGACTTCGCCGCGCCGATCGTGCGCGTCGCCAAGACCCTCGGCTTCCGGGTCACGGTCTGCGACGCCCGGCCGGTGTTCGCCACGCCGATCCGCTTCCCCGAGGCCGACGAGATCGTCGTCGACTGGCCCCACCGCCACTTCGACCAGGCCGACGCCGACGCCGACACGGCCGTCGTCGTCCTCACCCACGACGCCAAGTTCGACCTGCCGCTGCTCGAACGCGCCCTCGTCTCCGAGGCCGGGTACATCGGCGCGCTCGGCTCCCGGGCGACCCACCGCGACCGCCTCGAACGGCTCCGCGAGGCCGGGCTCGGCGAGGACGCCCTCGCCCGCCTCCGCTCCCCGATCGGCCTCGACCTCAACGGCCGCACCGCAGACGAGACGGCCCTGTCGATCGTCGCCGAGATTGTCGCCGTCCGAAACGACGCCCGAGCCGGCTTCCTCACCAACGCCGAAGGCCCGATCCACCACTGACCGACCCGAGCAAGGACCGAACGTCCCGACCAGCACTCGCCGAGCCGAGACCGCCGCGGCCGGAGCCACGACCGAGCATCCAGCCTCCCGACCGGCACCCGCCGCGTCGCGACCGACACGGCCGCAGCCAGACCCGCGACCGAACGGACACCGAGCACCTAGGAGCCACCGATGGTCCACATGTTCCTCAACGGAGGCGGCATGAAGGGCGGCAACCTCCACCACCTCATCGGTGGCGCGCCGTTCGTCGGCCCCGCCACGACGCTGCCGCTCTACCGGCTGCACTCCGTCGGCGACGACCACCCGGCCCTCCAGCTCGCGCCCGAAGGCCAAGGGGCGGCGATCGAAGGCGAGCTCTACGACATCGACCTCGCCGTCCTGCGCACCTCCCTCCTGCCGGCCGAACCGGCCGACCTCGAACTCGGCGTCGTCGGCATGGCCGACGGCTCCGAAGCGCTCGGCATGCGCCTGCGCGACGACTGCGCAAACCTGCCCGAGCTCATCGACATCACCGCCCACGGCTCCTGGCGCGCCTACAACGCCGCGAAAACCGAGGCCCCATGACCCATCAGCACCACCGCCGCGTCTTTCCTCCCTCCTCGTAACCGATAGCGCACCTGGAGTCACCATGATGACCGACCCCTACGACATTTCCGCTCCTGTCATCTACGACCTGGTACTCCGCTCCCGCCGCACCGTCCTCCCCGACGGCGAGCGGCCTGCCGCCGTCGCCATCGCGGGCGAGCGCATCGCCGTCATCGGCGACTACGACGAACCGATCCCCGCCCACCGCACCGAAGACCTCCGCGACCTCGCGCTCCTCCCCGGCCTCGTCGACACCCACGTCCACGTCAACGAACCCGGCCGCACCGAATGGGAGGGCTTCGCCACCGCCACCCGGGCCGCCGCCGCAGGCGGCGTCACCACCATCGTCGACATGCCCCTCAACAGCCTCCCGCCCACTGTCGACACCGCCGCCCTCGCCGCCAAGCGCGCCGCCGCGACCGGTCAGACCTGGGTCGACACCGGCTTCTGGGGCGGCGCCGTCCCCGGCAACGACCACGACCGCAAAGGTCTCCACGACGCCGGCGTCTTCGGCTTCAAATGCTTCACGGCCCCATCGGGAGTCGACGAGTTCCCGCCTCTCGACGCCGCCGCCCTCCACCAGGCCTGCGCGACGGTCGCCGCCCTCGACTCGCTCCTCCTCGTCCACGCCGAAGACCCCGCCCGCCTCCACGACACCCCCGCCGCTGCGCAAAGCCGTGGCCCGCAAGCGTCGCCAAGCAGCGACTTCGACCGCTTCCTCGCCACCAGGCCCCCCGAAGCCGAGACGAGCGCCGTCCTCCAGGTCATCGAGGCCGCCCGCGCCACCGGCGCCCGCGTCCACATCCTCCACCTCGCCGCCGCCGAAGCCCTCGAAGCGATCGACGCCGCCCGGCGGGACGGCGTCCGCATCAGCGTCGAGACCTGCCCCCACTACCTCACCCTCGCCGCCGAGCACATCCCCGACGGCGCCACCGCGTTCAAATGCTGCCCGCCCATCCGCGGCGAGGCCAACCGCGAAGTGCTCTGGGACGGACTGCGCAACGGCCGCATCGACATCGTCGTCTCCGACCATTCGCCGAGTCCGCCCGCCATGAAGACCGGCGACTTCGCCACCGCCTGGGGCGGTATCGCCTCACTCCAAATCGGACTCCCCGTCGTCTGGACCGAGGCCCGTCGGCGCGGCCTCGCGCTGACCGACCTCGCCCGGTGGATGTGCACGGGCCCCGCCGACCTCGTCGGCCTCCACCGCAAGGGCCGCATCGCGACCGGAGCGGACGCCGACCTCGTCGCGTTCGACCCCGAACGGGATTGGACCGTCCGCGCCGCCGACCTCCTGCACCGCCACCCCGTGACCCCCTACGACGGCACGACCTTGACCGGCAAGGTCGTCTCGACCTGGCTGCGCGGCAAGCGCATCGACACCGAGGCCGCCCCGCGCGGCCGCCAACTGCGAAGGAGCCCACGATGACCGATGCCGCACCCGCCGAGGCCGCCCCCGACCCCGACGACTGGCGTGCCCTGCCCGACCTCGCCGCCCGCGCCCTCGGCGGCGCCGTCCTCGCCGCCAACGACGAGTCCTTCGCCGAGAAGGAAAGCCTCATCCGCCCCTACCCGGTCGTCCACCAGGCCCACACGTTCGGACACAAAGGACAGCTCTATGACGGCTGGGAGACCCGCCGCCGCCGCGAACCCGGCCACGACTGGGCGATCGTCCGCCTCGGCGTCCCCGGCACCGTCAGCGGCATCGTCGTCGACACCGCCTACTTCACCGGCAACTTCCCGCCCCGCATCTCCGTCGACGCCTGCCGAACCGCTGATTACCCCGCGCTCGCCGACCTCCTCGACGCCGACTGGCAGCCGCTCGTCCCCGTCTCGGACGCCAAGGGCGACAGCGTGAACGAGTACGAAGTCCACGACACGCGCCGCTGGACCCACGTGCGCCTCAACATGCACCCCGACGGCGGCATCGCCCGCCTGCGCGTCCACGGCACCCCCGTGCCCGACCCCGCCGCGTTCGCCGACCTGCCGCTCGACCTCGCCGCGCTCGCCAACGGCGCCGCGGTCACCGGCGCCTCGAACGCGTTCTACTCCAACCCGGTCGGCGCGATCATGCCCGGCCTGCCCGCGAGCCAGGCCGACGGCTGGGAGACGGCCCGCCGCCGCGAACCCGGCCACGAATGGCTCGACGTGCGCCTCGCCGGGCGCGGCGTCATCCGCGTCGCCGAACTCGACACGACCCACCTCAAGCACAACGCCCCCGGCTGGGCCGCAATCGAAGCGCACGACGGCGACACCGCGTTCGAGCTCCTGCCGCGCACGGCCCTCCAGCCGGACACGCCGCACCGCTTCGTCCTCGGCAACGACCGGCCCGCGACCTCGGTGCGGCTCAACATCTTCCCCGACGGCGGCATGGCGCGCCTGCGCCTCTACGGCCGCCTCACCGACGCGGCACTGGAGGAAATGCGGCGGCGCTTCCAGGCGGACTAGCGCTATCCTGCGGCGATGACCGAACCCACGCCTGAGAGCTCAGCCGAGGACTTCTTCCGCACCGAGATCCGCGCCGGACGCGTCGTCAAAACCGAAGTGAACGCGAAGGCCCGCGTCCCCGCGTACAAACTGTGGATCGACTTCGGCGAACACGGCCTCAAGCAGTCGAGCGCGCAGATCACCGCCCGCTACAGCGCCGAGGAACTGGTGGGGCGCATGGTGGTCGCGGTGACGAACTTCCCGCCGCGCCGCATCGCGGGCTTCAAATCCGAGGTGCTCGTGCTCGGCGTCCCCGTCGAAGGCACGGACGAAGTGGTGCTGCTGGCCCCCGACGCGGACGTCCCCCTCGGCGCCCGGATCGCCTGACTAGGCCCTAGGCCCGGACCGCCGTGTACACGGTGTTCGAGGAGCGCCCGCCGGTGTAGGGGTTGTCGAACCAGACCCGCTTGGCCTTCACCCCGGTGAAGACCTCCATCAGGACGGTCATGAACTCCGGTTCCGGCGGGTCGTCCGACCAGATCGCGAACACCCCTTCCGGCTTGAGGTGCGCGGCCATTGCGCGCAGGCCGTCCGCCGTATAGAACTCGGCGTGCGGGGAGTGCAGGACCCGGCTGGGGGAGTGGTCGATGTCGAGCAGGACCGCGTCGAAGGCCCGGCCCGGCCGCTCGGGCTCGAACCCCTCCCCGCTCATCGCGGCGGCGAAGAAGTCCGCGCACACCAGGCGCACCCGCTCGTCGGCCGCGAGACCGACCGTGTCGGGCAGGAGGTCCCGCTCGTGCCAGTCGATGACGGCCTCCGAGTATTCGATCACCGTCAGGTCCCGCACCCGCGGGTCCTCAAGGGCCGCAAGGGCGGTGTAGCCCAGGCCGAGACCGCCGACGACCACGTCGAGGTCGTCGCCGCCCACGCGGGCCAGGCCGAGGTGCGAGAGCTCCCGCTCCGCCACGGTGAACAGGCTCGACATGAGGAAGTCCTCGTCGAGCTTGACCTCGTAGACCTCGGCCTGCACCTCCGGGTCGAACCGCCGCCGCAGACTGATCTCGCCCATCGGCGAGTCACGCCAGCCCAGTTCCTCGAATCGCATCGTCACCGCACCATCGAACCATCAACGGCCCTGTGAGCAGCGACCCGCACCCGCTAGTAGCCGTCCGCGACCACGTTCAGCAGCGCCTCGCCCGCCGCGAAACGACGGATCTGGTCGCCCACGCGCGGATAGACCCGCTCGATGAACCCCAGGACCGCGCCGCCCACGTGCGGCGTCACGATCGCGCCCTCCAGACCCCACAGCTCATGGTCAGCGGGCAGCGGCTCGGGCTCGGTCACGTCCAGCGCGCACCGCAGCCGCCCCGAGGCGACCTCGGCCGTCAACGCCGCCGTGTCGACGATCTTGCCGCGCGCCGCGTTCACCAGCAGCGCGCCGTCCTTCATCCGCTTCAGGAACTCGGCGTCCACCAGGCCCTCGGTCTCCGCCGTCAACGGCACCATGACCACCACGACATCGGCATCAGGAAGCAGCCCCGGCAGATCCGCGAGCGTCCCGACCCCGGGCCGCGCCGACCTCGCCACCATCCGCACCGCCATCCCGGAGGCCTCGAACCGCCGCGCCACGGCCGCACCGATCGAACCGGCACCCAGGACCACCGCGGACTTCCCCGACAGCGTCGTACCCCACGACAGCTCCCACTTGCCCTCGGACTGGTTCCGGGCGAACACGTCCAGCCGCCGCACCGAAGCCAGCGCCGCCGCCATCACCCACTCGGCCGTCACCTCGGTATGCGCACCGCGGTTGTTGCACAGCAGCACCCCGTCCGGGACCACCGGCACCCACTGCTCGACACCCGCACTGAGCAGCTGCACGACCTTCAATTCCGGCATGTCCTGCAGCGCCGTCGGCACCGTGTACGCCATGCCCGGCAGGGTCGCCTTCGGTGCAGCAGGCGGCACCAGGAACTCGACGCTCCCCGGATCGGACGGATACTCGCCGCCGTCGTACACCTCGACGACGACGCCGTCGGGAACCGGGCCGAGCCGTTCAAGACCGGCCTCATGGGGAATCCAAGCTTTCATCCGGCCATCGTAGGGACCGCCGCCCTCACGTTCGCTTCGAACCTCCCTCACCACCCCCTCTCGGTGCGGCGCAGCGCCAGACGGAACAGCGCCCCGCCCTCAGGCGCGTCGAGCACGTAGACCATGCCGTGGTGCTCCAACGCCACGTCCTGCACGATCGCCAGCCCCAGGCCCGCGCCGCCCTCGTCGCGGCTGCGCGACTCGTCGAGCCGCACGAACCGGTCGAAGATCCGCCGCCGCTGCCCCTGCGGCACACCGTTCCCGTCGTCCGCGACGTCCAACCGCAGCCAGTCCTCGTCCTCGACCTCCAACCGCACCGACACCGCGCCGGTCGCATGCCGCTGCGCGTTCGCGAGCAGGTTCCCCACCGCCCGGGCCAGGTGCCCGCGCACGCCCCACACCGACAGGTCCTCCTCCACCTCCAGGCGCACCGGCACCCGGTCGGTGGCGGCCCGGCGCGCCACCTCCTCCCGCACCAGCTCAGTGAACGGCACCGCCACATGCGGCGGCCGCTCCCCGGCATCGAGACGCGCGAGCAGCAGCAGGTCGCTCGCGAGATCCTGCAGCCGCGTCACGTCCCCGAGCGTCGCGTCGAGGTCGAGCAGCTCCGGATGCTCGCGCGCGATCTCCAATTGCGTGCGCAAGATCGCGAGCGGACTGCGCAGCTCATGCGAGGCGTCGGCGACGAACCGGCGCTGCTGCGCGACGGCCGCATCCAGCGCCGCCAGCGTCAAGTTCGTAGTCCGGGCGAGACTGTGGATCTCGTCCCGGCTCGCCGGAACCGGCACCCGCCTACTGAGGTCGCCGCCGGTGATCTCGATGAGCTCCTTCTGGATCGCCCGCACCGGCCGGAGCGCCCGCCGGACCACCAGCCAGGTCACCACGGCGACGACCAGCAGCAGGGGCGCGAGCGCCCACGCCATCGTCGCCGCGACACTGGCGACTGCTTCCTCCTGCGTCTCAAGGGAAGCCCCCGAGTAGACGGCGTAGACCCGCCCGTCCGGGGCGGTCGCCGAGAGCGCCGCGAACCGGTAGGACGCGCGCTCGCCCGGCACAGTGACGGTCTCGAAGTCGATCGCCGACCCGACCGAGCCGCCACCCGCGGCCGTGGTCGTGCCCTCGCCCGACGGCGCCTCGTCGTCGTCATCCTCGGCGTCGTCCGAATCGTCGTCATCGTCATCGCCGTCACTGGGCGCGGCCGCGCTGGCCGTTTCGACGGGGTCGGGTGCGGGGGCGAACGAGCCGATCGGAACGGCGCCTTCGAGGTCTTCGCTGGCGGCGACCACGTTCCCGTCCGCGTCGACGATCTGCACGAGCTCGTCGTCATCGGGCAGTTCGATCGCCTCGGGCGCCGTGCCGGAGGCGAGCTGCCCGGCGACGGACCGGGCGTTGACTTCAGCGGTGAGTTCGGCGCGGCCGTAGAGGTTGTCGCGCAGCAGGGTCACGACCAGGAGCCCGGCGGCGACCAGCGCGACCGCGACCACGAGGGTGGCGCCCACGGTGGTGCGCGCCCGTACGGATTCGGGCCGCCAGAACGGCTTCTTGCCTTCGGCCCGTTTCATGGCCCGCCGGATCTCGGCCCGCTGCGCCTTATCCACCGTCGGCCGCCAGCCGGTAGCCCGCCCCGCGGACGGTCGCGATCGAGTTGCGCCGGTAGGGGGCGTCGATCTTGCGGCGCAGGTTGGAGATGTAGACCTCGACGATGTTCACGTCGCCGTCGTAGGCGAAGTCCCACACGTGGTGCAGGACCTCTGTCTTGGACACGACCTCTCCGGCGCGGCTCGACAGGTATTCGAGGACGGAGAACTCCTTCGAGGTGAGCTCGACCTGCTCGCCGCCGCGGCGGCAGGTGCGGGTGGCCGGGTCGACGGTGAGGTCGCCGAAGCGCCACACGGTGGGCGCGGCGGACCGGCCGCGGCGCATCATCGCGCGCAGGCGCGCTTGCAGGACGACGAAGGAGAACGGTTTGGTGAGGTAGTCGTCGGCGCCGGTGTCGAGGCCTTCGGCCTCGTCGTACTCCCCGTCTTTGGCGGTGAGCATGAGGATCGGCGTGGTGATGCCCTCCTGCCGGAGGGTCGCGCACACCTGGTAGCCGTTCATGGAGGGCAGCATGATGTCGAGGATGACCGCGTCGTAGTTGCCGATGCGGGCCATCGACAGGCCGGTCCGGCCGTCATGGGCGAGGTCGACGGCGTACCCCTCGGCCGTCAGCCCGGCGGCGACCATCTTGGCCAGCCGCTGCTCGTCTTCCACCATCAGCAATCGCATGTCCCGAAGCTTGACACAGCGAACCTGAAGCCAAGCTGAAGTCGCTCGCGGACACACAAAATCGGCCTCTGCCAGGAAAAACACGCTTCATGACACGCCCCGAACCCCTCCCCGCCACGCTGCCGCCCTGCTTCCTGAAGGCGGCTTCAGGTGACTTCAGCCTGGCTTCAGGTTCGGGGGCGCATCGTTGCCCACATCAACCGCACACCTGCGAGAGGACACGAAATGAACGCTCCGACCGACACCCAGCAGGCCCCGACCCCCGGCGAGCCCGAGCCCGCCCGCCGCCGCTTCAGCGGCCGCCAGCGCACCTTCGTCATCGCGGGTGCCGCGGGCGCCCTGCTCCTCGGCGGCGGCACCGCCGCCGCGTTCGCGGCCGACGAGATCGACGACCGCGAGGACCGCATCGAGCAGGCGGCGGATGACACAGGCGGCCAGAACGACGACCGCGACGACGCGGACGACCGCGACGGCACCGATGACGACGACTTCGTGCTGCCCGACGAGGCCATCGGCGAGGACGCGGCCGTCGAGGCCGCGCTCGAGGAGGTTCCCGGCGAGGTCTACGACGTCGACCTCGAAGGCACCGCCGAGGCGCCCGTCTGGGTGGTCGAGGTGACCGACGCCGACGGCGCCGAATGGGACGTCACGGTCGACGCCCTCGACGGCACGGTCACCGAGGTGACCGCCGACGACGACGCGAACGACGACGACAGCGCCGACGGCGATGACAACGACACCGACGACCGGGACGACAACGGCGACAACGACTAACAAGTGACCCGCCCGGCCCAGGTGGGCCGGGCGGGCTACCAAACCATCGGAGGAGTGCCCTCCCCTCGATCGCGTTACTTCACCCGGTACGCGAGGCTCGCGAACGGGCCGCTCGCCTTGGCCTCGATCAGTTCGAGGTGGTGGGAGAGAATCCGGCGCGGCAGGAGCGGCGCCCCGTCGCCGAGGAAGACCGGCGCGAGCGAGGCGCGAACCTCGTCGAGGAGTCCGGCGTCGAAGAACTGGCCGACGAGGTCGCCGCCGCCGACGATCCACCGGTCCTTGCCGCCCGCGGCCGCGACCATCTCGGCGTGGACCGCCACGACGTCGCCGGACACGAACCGGATGTCCTTGCCCGGCACCGCCGGGAGATCACGGGTGGTGAACACCCAGGTCGGCGCCTCGTACGCCCACTTCTCCGGGTGCTCGACCGCCTTCTCGTGATCGAGAATCCACTCGTAAGTGGTGGAGCCCATGCAGATCGCCCCGACCCCGGCGAGGAACTCGCCGAACTCGTCCATCGGGCTCTCGACCGGCTCGCCGTCCGGACCGGCCTCGTCAGGCATGCTCCCCGGGACGGTGAAGAGCCACTCCAGGGAATTCTCGGGGTCCGCGATGAACCCGTCGATACTGGTCGCTGTGTGGTACACGGTTTTCGCCATCCCGCCAGCCAATCACGGGCGACCGACGCTCCGCCGAAGAATCCTTTCGAACAAGGCTCAAATCGCCGGCGCGGCCTCCCGCGGGGCCCGAATGCCCTTGACGCCCAACGCACTCGCCACCGCCGATTCACGCATCGACCGCGGCAGCCGCGCCAGCACCTTCGACAGGACGCGGGCGTTCGCGCTGCCGAAATACTCGGGCTTCACCCGCTTGTCGGTGACCGCCGCCGCGATCGCCCCCACGATCCCCGCCGTCGGCTCATACTGCTGCTTCGCGCTCGCCCGCTCCACCGCCGCCAGATGCTCGCGGTACAGCGCCGCCCGCTCGGCCGGGACCTCCGCGGCCCGCTGCGCCTCGGCGGCCGTCGCGAAGATCGACGTCGCGACCAGGCCCGGCACGACCACCGTCACCGGGATACCCCATGCGGCCAGCTCGCCGCGCAGCGACACCGTGATCGAGTGCAGCGCCGCCTTGCTGGCCGAAGTGGACGAATAGAACTGCATCGGCACGTACGCCGTCGGCGCGCCCACGTTCACGATCCGGCCCGCGCCCGTCCGCAGCAGCGGCAGCGCCGCCTTCGCCACCCGCACCGGGCCGAAGACGTTCACCTCGAACTGGCGGCGCAGCTCCTGGTCGGGGATGAGTTCGAGCGGGCCGTTCACCATGATGCCCGCGTTGTTGACGACCGCCTGCAGTCCGAGCGCGCCGCGCTCGGACTCGATGCGCCCGACCGCCTCGGCGACCGAAGCCGGGTCGGTGACGTCGAGCCGGACCTCGCGGATACGCGCGGCGCCGTCGAACGGTCCGTGCCCGGTGCGGCGCATCCCGGCATAGACGAGGAAGCCCCTGGCGGCCAGTTCGAGCGCCGCAGGGGTGCCGATGCCGCCGTTCGCGCCGGTCAGCAGGACGGCTGGGGTGTTGTCCATGAGAGCTCCAAGCAGTAAAACTTGACATGTATGAACTGACACGTCGAACATTACCTATCAAGCGATGGCGCGTCAACCCCGCCCGCCCGACCGGCGGCTAGACTCGCCGAACGGCCCGGACCAAGCGGAGCCCTGACCTGCCAAGTCCCAGAGGAGATGCGATGTCGCTGCGGTATGCCCTGCTCGGGCTCCTCGCCGGAGAGCCCGCCAGCGGCTACGACCTCGCGCAGCGCTTCGAGAAGCAGCTCGGCCTCATCTGGCCCGCGAAGCACCCGCAGATCTACGGGGAGCTGAACAAGCTCGCCGACGCCGGCCTCATCGAGGTCGACAGCGAAGGCCCGCGCGGTCGCAAGGTCTACCGCGTCACCGACGCCGGGACCGGGGAGGTCAAGCGCTGGCTCACCGAGGCCCCGGTCGACCACGCGGTCCGGATGGAGCCGCTGCTGCGGTCGGTGCTCTCCTGGCTCATGGACCCCGCCGACCTCCGCGAGCACCTCGCCGCCGAGGCCGCGTACTACCGCGAGGCCGCCGCCGGGTTCAGGCAGTTCGCCGCCGCCAAGGACAACGGCGCCTACGGCGACGCCCCGCCGGTCAAGTCCATGCGCGCCACCATCGAAGCGGGCGTCAAGCTCTATGAGGCCCTTGCGGACTGGGCCGAATGGGCCCAGACCGTCCCGCCCGCCGAACCGGAGCACTGAGGCCGCCCGGCCGGGCCGCCGCCGCGGTCCGGCGCGCCCGCCCGTTCTGTCGGCTTCCCGACATTACCCGTTTTGAGTAGGAACGCGCCCTTCTTCGTAATTAGGTTGAGATCACGTCATAAGGCGTAAGCATGATCAAGTTCACCAAAGGGGTGATCTGGTAATGAAGAAGTTCTTCACTGCCATCGGCGTCATCGCGGCCGCGTTCGCGCTGTCGTTCTCAGCCATGTCCTCGGCCGCAGCGGCTCCGCCCGTGCCCGTCGACGTGCCGACGCCAGTCAAGTCAAGGATCGAGAACGCCGACACGGTTCCGGCCAACGCCGTCGAGCAGCGGACCTGCCGGGCCCGCTTCACCGAAGGCGTCAACCACCGCCGCCTCGCCGAGGTCGGCGCCGCGATCCTCGAGGTCATCCCGGCCGAAACCTGGGTCCCGGTCTCCTGCGAGCGCGGTGAGGGCGGCGAGTACAGCGCCTGCGGCCTCACCAGCGACTTCTGGATGGAGGTCTACTGGAACGGCGCCTGGGGCTACAGCGCCTGGTCCTGCGTCCAAGACTGGGAGTACACCTCGTAGCTCCCAGACCGTAACGCCCGCAACGCAAAGGGCCGGGAAGCGCCATCGCGCTCCCCGGCCCTTCCGTGTCAGCTCAAGCGGTCAGCCGCAGCACGTTCCCGATGATCCGGTGCCCGTGCGCGCCCGCCGCCGTCAGGATCGACTCGGGGTGGAACTGCACCGCGAACCAGCGCTTCCCCGGGGCCTCGATGGCCATGACGACCTCGCCGATCGCCGCGGTCGGCGCGAAGTCGCCCTTCACCTGGTCGGGCGTGGCGTACAGCGAGTGGTAGCGCGCGGCGGTCACCTCGAGGGGCAGGCCGTCGAACAGGCCCCCGCCGGTCACCTTCACGTTCCCGGGCTTGCCGTGGCTCGGCTCGTCCAGCAGCGACAGCGACCCGCCCGCGTGCTCGACCATCGCCTGCAGCCCCAGGCAGACCCCGAACGCCGGGAGGCCCTGCCGCGCGATCTCGTCGAGCAGCGCGGCGGTCCCGAAGTCGTTCGGGCGGCCCGGTCCGGGCGAGAGCACCACCAGGTCGGGGGCGGTCTCGGCCAGCACCGTCGCGGCGTCGAACCCGAACCGCAGGGTCGTGACCTCGCACCCGTGCTGGCGGAAGTAGTCGCCGAGGGTGTTCACGAACGAGTCCTCGTGGTCGACCAGCAGCACCTTGCGGCCGTGGCCCATGGGCCCGCCCGCGACCTCGATGGGCTCGGGCACGACGGCGGCCGCGCCGATCCCGCCCGCGGCGGTCTCCAGCAGCGCCCGCGCCTTCAGGTGGGTCTCGGCCTCTTCGGCGTCGGGGTCGGAGTCGTACAGGAGCGTCGCGCCCGCGCGCACGCACGCGACGCCGTCGCGGATCTGCGCGGTGCGCAGCGTCAGCCCGGTGTTCATCGTCCCGTCGAACCCGACGAATCCGACCGCGCCGCCGTACCAGCGCCGCGGGGTCGTCTCCTGCTCCTCGATGAACCGCATCGCCCACGTCTTCGGCGCGCCGGTCACCGTCACCGCCCACATGTGGGTCAGGAACGCGTCGAGTGCGTCCATGCCTTCACGCAGCCGCCCCTCGATGTGGTCGACGGTGTGGATCAGCCGCGAGTACATCTCGATCTGCCTGCGCCCCAGGACCTTCACTGAACCGGGCACGCACACGCGGGCCTTGTCGTTGCGGTCCACGTCGGTGCACATGGTCAGCTCCGACTCCTCTTTCGCGGAGCCGATGAGCGCGGCGATCTGGGAGGCGTCGTGCATCGGGTCGTCCCCGCGCGCGATCGTCCCCGAGATCGGGCAGGTCTCCACCCGGTCGCCGGTGACCCGCACGAACATCTCCGGCGAGGCCCCGACCAGGTATTCGCGGTCGCCGAGGTTGAACAGGAACTCGTACGGCGCGGGGTTCGCGGTGCGCAGCCGCTCGTAGAACGCGGTCGGCGAGTCGCACGCCGCGTACATCTCGTGGCCCGGCACGACCTCGAACAGGTTGCCCGCCTTGAACTCCGCCTTCGCGCGGCGCACCGTGTCGGCGTACACCCCGGGCACCGGCCCGTCGGGCACCTTCTCGGCCTGCACGTAGTCCAGGGACGCGGTCTCGCGCGAGAGCCCCTTCGTGGAGCGCCCGCCGAACGAGAAGTCGTAGCGGCGCACCTGCGCGGTCTCGCGCTTGCGGTCGACCACGTAGATCTCGTCGGCCAGGTGCAGCACCAGGTCGCGGGCATCGGCGGGCCGGTCTTTGGCGAACGGGATCGGCTCGAACTGGTAGGCCAGGTCGTACCCGAACGCGCCCCACAGCCCCAGGTACGGGTCGTCGCACTTGAGCGCTTCGAGGATCACGCGCAGCGCCGAGAACGCCGTCGGCAGCTTCGAGCGCAGCTCCTCCGGGACGCGCTCGGTCGGCGTGGGGACCAGGACGCGCACCTCGCGGTCGTCCCTGGTCACCGTCCCGACCCCCGACGCGTCCAGCGCGTCCGCGAGCACATCGACGAGGAGGAACCCGCGCGCGTTCAACTGCCGCACGGTCACCTCGCGCCCGCGCGCCACGACCTCCAGGGACGGGTCGACATAGGCGAGGTGGTAGCGCGAATAGCGGCCCGGGTACTCCATGCCGCTGGAGAGCACGCCGCCGCGGCGCGTCTCGACCTGCGCGACGATCGGCGTCAGGTCCGGGTCGTCGAGCTCGCTGACGTGACGCTCGACCGTCACACCGGCGGGTGTCAGAAACTTGGTCATCGGCCCTCTCACTGGGTCTCAGGTCCCGACTCGAGGCGGCCGACCCCGGATACGACGAAGCGACCGCCTACGAGACGGTCGCTTGCTTCTTGCACGCAAAAGCAGGGACGCCGCCTCAGCGACGCCACCACCAGTTGCGTGCGTGGATTCTCACAGGCCGAATACTACATGCCCGGCAGGTGGGACCGCCGCCGGTGCGCTGCAGGGTCGTGCTGCGCAGACGCGCCGTAAATGGCTCGCGGACCCGGCAGGGCGCGGCGCTACACTTGCGTGCAACAGCGTCGACCCGGCCATCACCGGCGAGCTTCCGGAAGAACCGGCCCGTGAATCTGCATAGGGCCCTAGTAGAACCGGACGGGCGCGGCCCGTCACCGCCGCCGAATCAAGCGGGCGCACCGGTTTCACCAGAAGCAGGGTCGCCAAGCGAGGTGGTACCGCGGGCAGGCCCCCAAAGCCGCAGCTCGTCCTCGCACACCGAAGAGTCCGCAAGGTGTGTGAGGAGACACGGGTCCCATGGCCTATCCACTAGACGACCCCGCACGGGGCGTCCCCGCGAGCCCGAACCTGCCGGAGGTCGAGCGCCGCGTGCTCGACTTCTGGACCAAGGACGACACCTTCGCCGCCTCCATCGAAGCCCGCGACGCGGGCGCGAACGGCGCGAACGAGTTCGTCTTCTACGACGGCCCCCCCTTCGCCAACGGCCTGCCCCACTACGGGCACCTCCTCACCGGCTACGTCAAGGACATCGTCCCGCGCTACCAGACGATGCGCGGCAAGCGCGTCGAGCGCCGCTTCGGCTGGGACACCCACGGCATGCCCGCCGAGGTCACCACCGAGAAAGAGCTCGGCCTCAAGTCGAAGGCCGACATCGAGGCGTACGGCGTCGACCGGTTCAACGCCGCCGCCAAGGCCTCCGTCCTCCAGTTCACCGGCGAATGGGTCGACTACGTCACCCGCCAGGCCCGCTGGGTCGACTTCGAGAACGACTACAAGACCCTCGACCTCTCCTACATGGAGAGCGTCATGTGGGCCTTCAAGACCCTCTACGACAAGGGCCTCATCTACGAGGGCTACCGGGTCCTCTGGTACTGCTGGCGCTGCGAGACGCCGCTGGCCGCCACCGAGACGAAGATGGACGACACCTACCGGGACCGCCAGGACCCGGCCGTCACCGTCGGCCTCGACGTCACCACCGAGGGCCCGCTCAAGGGCGTGAAGCTCCTCGTGTGGACCACCACGCCGTGGACCCTCCCGTCGAACCTCGCCGCCGCCGTCCACCCGAACGTCGACTACGCCGTCGTCGAATCCGAGGGCTCCCGCTACCTGCTCGCCGAGGCCCGCCTCGCCGCGTACGCCCGCGAACTCGGCGAGGACCCCGAGGTCCTCGCCCGGTACCGGGGCGCTGATCTCGTCGGCCTGCGCTACAACCCGCCGTTCGACTTCTTCACCGGCCGCGAGAACGCCCACCAGGTCCTCACCGCCGACTACGTGACCACCGACGACGGCACCGGCGTCGTCCACATCGCCCCCGCCTTCGGTGAAGAGGACAAGCTCGTCACCGACGCCGCCGGGATCGAACCGGTCGTCCCCGTCGACGACTCCGGCAAGTTCACCGAGGAAGTGCCCCCCTACGCGGGCGTCCACGTCTTCGAGGCCAACAAGCTCATCATCAAGGACCTCAAGGACACCCAGCGGCTCCTGCGCCACGACACGTACAACCACAACTACCCGCACTGCTGGCGCTGCGGCTCCCCGCTGATCCAGCGCGCCCTGTCCGCGTGGTTCGTCGCCGTCACCACCTTCCGCGACCGCATGGTCGAACTCAACGGGGACATCGACTGGACCCCCGGCCACATCCAGGACGGCCAGTTCGGGAAGTGGCTCGCCAACGCCCGCGACTGGAACATCTCCCGCAACCGCTACTGGGGCGCCCCGATCCCCGTGTGGGTCTCCGACGACCCCGCCTACCCGCGCGTCGACGTCTACGGCTCGCTGGCCGACCTCGAACGCGACTTCGGCGTGCCGGTCACCGACCTCCACCGGCCCGGCATCGACAACCTCGTGCGGCCCAACCCGGACGACCCCACGGGCACGTCCGTCATGCGCCGCGTCCCCGAAGTCCTCGACTGCTGGTTCGAGTCCGGCTCCATGCCGTTCGCGCAGGTCCACTACCCGTTCGAGAACGCCGACTGGTTCGAGCACCACTACCCGGGCGACTTCATCGTCGAGTACACCGCGCAGACCCGCGGCTGGTTCTACACGCTCCACGTCCTCGCCACCGCCCTGTTCGACCGGCCCGCGTTCCGCACCGCCGTCGTCCACGGCACCCTGCTGGGCGA
Organism: Glycomyces sp. NPDC050141; assembly: GCF_055586545.1. Lineage (NCBI taxonomy): Bacteria > Bacillati > Actinomycetota > Actinomycetes > Glycomycetales > Glycomycetaceae > Glycomyces > Glycomyces sp. NPDC050141. The sequence goes on from NZ_JBVJHZ010000030.1 coordinate 44,530, forward strand.
GGACGGGCAGAAGATGTCCAAGTCGCTCAACAACTACCCGGACGTGCGCGAGTCCTTCGAGTCCTACGGGTCCGACGCGGTCCGCTGGTTCCTCATGTCCTCGCCCGTGCTGCGCGGCGGCGACATGCCGGTGACCGAGAACGGGTTCCGCGACGCCGTCCGCCAGGTCGTCCTCCCACTGTGGAACGTGTGGTATTTCTACACGCTCTACGCCGGCGCCGCCGGGTACGAGGCGACCCCGGAGCAGGCGCGGGCGACCGCGCTGGCGAGCGAGCACCGGCTCGACAAGTACCTGCTGGCGAAGACGCGCGAGCTGGTCGAGTCGACGACGGCGATGATGGACGCCTACGACCTCGCGGGCGCGACCGCCGCGTTCCGCTCCTACCTCGAGAGCCTCACGAACTGGTACGTGCGCCGCTCGCGCGACCGGTTCTGGGAGGGCGACGAGGACGGGTTCGCGACGCTCGCGACCGCGCTGAAGACCGCGTGCGAGGTGGCCGCGCCGCTGCTGCCGCTGATCACCGAGGACATCTGGCGGGGCCTCACCGGCGGCCGCTCGGTGCACCTCGCCGACTGGCCGGACGCCGCCGACCTGCCCGCCGACCACGCCCTGGTCGAGGCGATGGACGCCGTGCGCGAGATCGCCTCGGTCGGCCTGTTCATGCGCAAGGCCCGCAAGCTCCGGGTGCGCCTGCCGCTGGCGAAGCTCACCGTCGCGACCGGGCACGCCGAGCGGCTCGCGCCGTTCGCGGACCTGCTCAGGGACGAGCTGAACGTCAAGGCCGTCGAGTTCGACTCCGACGTGAGCGCCTACTCCAAGTCCGACCTGAAGCTGGTCCCGCGCGTGCTCGGGCCCCGGCTCGGCAAGGACGTGCAGCGGGTCATCAAGGCCGTCAAGACCGGGGACTGGTCCGTCGCCGACGGCACGGTCACCGCGGGCGGCGTCGTCCTGGAGGACGGCGAGTTCGAGCTGACGATGGTCGCCGTCGACGCCGAGCACACCGAGGCCCTGCCGAACGACGCGGGCGTCATCGTCCTCGACACGGAGGTCACCCCCGAGCTCGCCGCCGAGGGCCTGGCCCGCGACGTCGTCCGGGTGATCCAGCAGGCCCGCAAGGACGCCGGGCTCGACGTCACCGACCGCGTCGCAGTGACCCTGGACGCCGCCGACGAGGTCAAGGCCGCGCTCGAGGTCCACGGCGACTTCGTCAAGGGCGAGACCCTGGCCCTGCGGCTCGACTTCGCCGACCTCCCCGACACCGCCACCAGCGGCGAAGCCGGAGAGACCACCGTGAAGGCCGCAGTCGCCAAGCAGTAGGCACCGCAACAAGAAGGGCCCGGACGCGAAAGCGTCCGGGCCCCTTTCACTCTTCGGGCCACCAGGTGTGGTCGGCGGCTATGTAGTGGAAGGCCGTGCGGATCCGGGATTCGTCGATGTTCTGGAGGCGGGCCCAGGCCTTCCGGTAGACCTTGAGCTGAAGGGCCGCGTGGCGGGCGGCCTCGCCCTGCGGGGGGCGGCCGGTCTTCCAGTCGACGATGTCGTAGCCGCCGCCTTCACTATGAAAGATCGCGTCGATGCGGCCCCGGACCACCGTGCCCTCGTAGTCGACGACGAACGGGACCTCTTGCGCCGCGATGCGGCGCGTCGCCCAGGCCGAGTTGCGGAATGAGGCTTTGAGGCGGTCGAGGTCGGCGTCGGGGCCGACCGGGTCGGCCGCGCCGGGGAGGTCGGCCGGGTCGAAGAGGGTGCCGCCGCCGAAGAACTCCTCGACCCAGGCGTGGAACTCCGTGCCGCGCTGGGTCGCCGGGCGCGGCGCCACGGGCATCGGGCGGCGCCGCTCTGCGGCGAATCGTTCCTCGTCCTCGCGCATCGCCATGAGCTGGGAGGTCGACAGGCGTTTCGGGCGGGGGATTCGGACGATGCCGGATTCGCGTTCGGCTCTTTCGGCGAGGAGGAGTTCGGCTTCCTCCTGCCAGGCCCGCGCCTGCGGGCCTTCAGGGGTGTCGTCGGGGACGGTGAGCACGAGGTCGGCCGCGTCCGCGAACGCCTCCTGGCGCGAACCCAAGGGCGCCTTGCTCGGCCACTCGACCGTGCGGGCGTCCTCCTCGAGCGGGTTCGACGGGCCCGAATCGGCCCACACCGTCGCCTCCGCGCCCGCCGCGACCGCCTCGTTCAAGTACGGGGCGGGCGTGCGCGGCTGGCGGCGCTCGGCCTCCCACCAGTACCCGCTCGCGAGCAGGGCCTGCCGCGCGCGGGTCAGCGCGACATAGGCGAGGCGCCGCTCCTCCTCGAGGCGGGCCTCCTCGTCGTCGCGTTTGAAGTCCTCAACGGCCCCTTTGACTTCCGCGGGGACCGTGGCGTCGTCCAGGTACAGGACCGGCAGGTTCTCGGCGTCGCCGCGCAGCGGGTACGGCAGCCGCGCCGCGTCGCTCACCCACGTCTGGTCGCCCTTCACCTTCCCCGGCAGGATGCCCTCGCACAGGCCCGGCACCGCCACCACGTCCCACTCCAGGCCCTTCGCCGCATGCACCGTGAGCAGCTGCACCACCCCGCCCGCCGGGGACGCGCCCTCCACCGTGAGCCCGCGCTCGCGCTCCGCCGCGGTCTCCAGATAGGACAGGAACCCGGGGATGCTCGCCCCGCTCGTGTCGTTCTCGTACGCCGCAGCGATATCGATGAACTCGTCGAGGTTCGACAGGTCCCCGTGGTGCAGCATCACCTCGACGTCGAGCCCCGAATGGCTGATCACATCACCCACCACGTCAGGCAGGCTCTGCCCCAGGCGGCTGCGAATCCACCCGAGCTCCTGGTGCAGCTGCGCGAACCGCAGATACCCCAGCGCCGAGAACCGCTCGGCCGGGCCCGGGTCGGCCAGCGCGTCCGCCAGGGACGCCTCGGCTTCGCGTCCCGCGTCGGGTTCGAACCCGCGCGTGTCAGGCGCGAGCTCGCGGGCGCGCGCCCAGAGCCCTGCGATGTCGCGGGGCCCGATGCGCCACCGGTTCCCGGCGAGGAGCCGCATGAGCGAGGGCCCGTCGGTGGGGTCGGCGGCGGCCCGGAGCATCGCGACCGCTTCGGCCACTTCGGGATGGAACAGGAGCCCGAGCGAGCCGACCACTTCGACGGGCAGCCCGGCGGCGGTCAGGGCCCGGTGCAGGGCCGGGATCTGGCGGCGTTTGCGTACGAGGACGGCGGCCTCGACGGGTTTCGCGTCGTCGCCGTGCTCGGCGCGCCGGTGGTCCGTGATCGAGTCGCGGATGACGGCGAGGTTCGCGGCGAGCCAGTCGGCTTCGTCGGTGACGGTGAGGTGCATGGCGGCGCGGACCAGGCCGGGGCCGTCGACGCCCGCTTCGAGCGGCCGGATGTCGCCCGCGCGCAGCGGTTCGGAGACGCGGTTGGCGACGGCGAGGATCTCGGCCCGGTTCCGCCACGATTTGGTGAGTTCCACGCGGTCGGCGGGGAGCCCTGCGGGCGTGGGGAAGTCGGTGGGGAAGCGCATGAGCGTCCCGGCGGAGGCGCCGCGCCAGGAGTAGATCGACTGGTTCGGGTCGCCGACGGCGGTGACGGGGTGGCCGCCGCCGAAGAGGTCGCGCAGGAGCGACACCTGCGAGTAGGAGGTGTCCTGGTATTCGTCGAGGAGGACGACGCGCCAGCGTTCGCGTTCGGTCTTGATGATCTCGGGTGCGCCCGCCACGAGTTGCGCGGCGAGCGAGAGCTGGTCGGCGAAGTCCATGACGCCGAGTTCCCGCTTGCGCCGGTCCCAGGATTCGACGAGCGGCAAGAGCTGCTCCCGTTTGAGCCGCAGCGACATGAGCGCCCGGAACTGGTCGTTGGAGCGGCTGCCTTGGCGTTCGGCGAGGTGTTCGGCGAGGGCGCGGTCGAACGCGCGCAGGTCGTCGCCGTCCTTCAGGTGCTCGGCGAGCTGCCCGGCGAGCTGCAGGACCTGCTCGGTGACCTTGTCGACGCCGACGTCGAACTCGCTCATCGGGCCGTCCCACGCGCACACGAGGTCGCGCGCGATCTGCCACCGGCCGGTGTCGGTGATGACGCGCGTGCCCGGTTCGATGCCGATGCGCAGGCCGTGTTCGGCGACGAGGCTCCCGGCGTAGGCGTTGTACGTGGAGACGGTGGGTTCGCCGTGGAGGTCGGCGAGTTCGGGGATCGACTCGGTGAGGCGCCGCAGTTTGTCGCGGACGCGTGCGGCGAGTTCGGCGGCGGCTTTGCGGGTGAAGGTGAGGCCGAGGATGTGCTCGGGGCGGGCGACCCGGTTGGCGATGAGCCACACGACCCGGTCGGCCATGGTGGTGGTCTTGCCCGATCCGGCGCCGGCGACGACGAGCATCGGGTCGAGCCCGGCTTCGATCACTTGCGCCTGTTCCTCGGTGGGGGAGGGGGTGCCGAGCCGGTTGGCGAGCCCGACCGCGTTGTAGGCCCTATTCATCGGTCACCTGCCGTCCTTCGTCGGCGATCGGGCAGCACCGTTTGACCGAGCACGTCTCGCATTTGCTGGTGTTGCGGGCCTCGAACACCGATCCGGCCATGCGGATCGCGGTGTCCCCGGCGAGTTCGCGCGCCCAGTCGGGGTTCTCGTGCTCGCCGAGCGGCCCCTGCTGGCGCGCGACGGCCGTGGCGCCCTTCGCGTTCGGGTACACGAGTTCGGCCCCGCCGGGCTCCGCACCTTCCTCGAACGCGCCTTCGCTGATGGCGAGCTGGTAGATCCCCAGCTGCGGGTTGGTCTGCGCGTCGGCTTTGGAGACGGCGCTCTTGCCGGTCTTGAGGTCGACGACGTAGAGGCGGCCGTCCCCGTCGCGTTCGAGCCGGTCGATCTGGCCGGACATGACGACCTCGACGCCGGGCGGCCCGATCTCGAGTTTGAGCCGGAAGGAGCGTTCGGCGCCGATGAGTTCCCTCCTGTTGGCGCTGAGCCATTTCGCGAACCGCTCGACGGCGCCGGAGACGCGCTGGCGCTGCTGTTCGGCGTGCCAGGGCGCTTCGAACGGGAGCCGGTCGAAGTGCTCGCCCACGACCTGCTCCATCACCGTCTTCGGGTCGGCGTTGGGGTCGACGGTGACGGCTTCGGCGGCGGCGTGGAGGAGGGTGCCGAGGTGGAGGGGGAGGAGGTCGCCGGAGTCGCCGCCGTGGGCTTCGAGGACCCACCGCAGCCCGCACTGCTGGGTCTTCTCCACTTGGGACGGTGAGATGCGGATGGTCTCCCCGGCCAGCGCCAGCGCGCGCTCGTCGGAGATCTCGGCGAGGCCCCACCATTTCGCGGGGTCGGCGCCGGGCACGCCTGCGTCGGTGAGCCTGCGCAGGGCGGCGGCGGCCGCGTCGCGTTCGGCGTGGCCGGAGTCGACGACGGCTTCGCGGAGCCGCGCGGTGAGCGCGGCGAGGCTCAGCGGCCGCCCCCGGCGCGGCGCGGTGACGGGTTCGACGCCGAGTTCGGCGCTGAACCGGCTCGGCTGGGCCTCTTCGGAGTCGACGGCGGTGACGAGGAGCCGCAGGCGGGCGCGGGTGCACGCGTTGTAGAACAGGCGGCGCTCCTCGTCGAGGAGCTGCGCGACCTGGTCGACGTCGGCGCGGCCGTCGATCACGTCGACGAGCGCTTCGGCGCCCAGGAGCGAGCCGCGCGGGCGCAGGTTCGGCCACGCGCCCTCTTGCGCGCCCGCGACGACCACGAACTCCCAGCGGCGCCCGTGCGCGGCGTGCGCGGTCGCGAGGGTCACCGCGTCGCCCAGTTCGGCACGCGCCGAGAGGAAGTCGCCGGGCAGCTGCTGGTGCAGGACGTGCTCGCAGAACACTTCGACGCCCGCGCCGGGCTGCTTGCGCTCGTAGTCGGCGGCGAGGTCGAACAGGGCGATCACGGCGTCGAGTTCGGCGTCGGCGCGCTGCGCCCGCCGGTCGGCCGAGAGGGCGCGGCGCCGCAGCCGCTCGCTCATCGCCGAGGCCTCCCACACGGCCCACAGCGTGCCGCTGAGGCCGGTGCCTTCCCTGGCTGCCGCGAAAAGCGTCCCGAGCCGCCGCGCCGGTTCGGCCCAGTCCTCTTCGGGCAGGGCCGCAGTGCGTTCGGGGTCGCGGAGGGTCTCGACGAGGAGGTCCGAGCCGGGGGAGAAGTTGTCGGCCGCGACGGCGATCCGCCGCAGCTCCTGGCGCAGCCGCCGCTCCTCGAACGGGTCCGCGCCGCCGTACGCCGAGTGCAGCAGCCCGGCCGCGTTCGTCTCGTCGAGGCGTTCGCGCCCGCGCCCGACGAGGACGAGGTGCAGGAGGTTGCGCACGGTGGGGTGCGCCGGGAGCGGCACGTCGTCGGCGGCCTGCCTGGTCGGGACGCCCGCGTGCTGCATGGCCCGGCGCAGGTGCGGGATCGCCGACGCCGATTTGACGACGACCGCCATGTCCCCGTAGGGGATGCCGTCGAGCAGGTGCGCGCGGCGCGCGACGTCAGCGACGTACACGGCTTCGCGCGTGGGCGAGGGCAGGTAGACGACGTCGACGCGGCCCTGCTCCTCGGAGCCGGTGCCGCGCCTGCGGTCGCGGTCGTGGCCGCGCAGCCGCCGCGACAGGGTGGTGGTGGCCGCGAGCGGTGCGAGCGCCGTGTCGTGCGTGTCGTCGAGCTGCACCGTCGGCGCCTCGGCCCCGCCCGGGCCGGTGAACCGGAACGGGAAGTCGCGCACCGATTCGGGGTCGCCGCCCTGGTAGCCGAACACGGCCGCGTCCGGGGTCCCGGCGGCGACGAGGTTCGCGCCGTCCCCGGCGAGCAGTTCGAGCAGCCGCAGGTGCGCGGGGGTCGCGTCCTGCAGGTCGTCGACGAACACCCAAGCGGGCCTGGGGAACAGCGACGGGTCGCGGCGCAGTGCCGCGGCGGCGGCGCGCACGATCTCGGCCGAGTCGTACAGCGCGCTCGACATGGACTGCAGCGCGAGCGTCGTGACGTACCGGTCGTAGAAGCGGGCGGCCGCGACCCACTCGGGCCGGTCGTGCTCGCCGCCGAGCCGCGCCAGCTCGGGCGCGGACAGGCCGCGCTCGCCGCAGCGGAGCACGAGGTCGCGCAGCTGCTGCGCGAACGCGTACGTGCGCACCGCCTCGTCGAACCCGGCGGGCCACGCGAAGTCCTCGCCTTCGAGCATCGAGCGGATGAGCGCGTCCGCTTCGGGGCCGGTGAGCAGGCGCGGCTCGTCCCGGCCCGCCGCCACCGCTGAGGCGCGCAGCAGCGCGAACGCGAACGCGGGGAACGTGAACACGCCGATCTCGGCCGCCGAGTACGGCGCGGTCGCGGCGTTGAGCCGCGACCGGAGCTGCGCCGTGTCCTGGCGCCGGAGCCCGAACACGAGGATCGAGGCCGGGTCGGCCCCCTCGGCGACCTTCGCCCCGGCGGCGCGGATGATCGCCTCGGTCTTGCCCGTCTGCGGCCCGCCGCGCACCAGGAGCGGACCGGAGGCGTGAGCGACCGCGACCTGCTGCGCCGCATCGAGCTCGAAGGCGAGATCGGCGGCGGGCGGATCGGTCAGCTCGTAGCGGAGGTCCAACACGCACCCAATGGAACCACGCCGCACCGACAATCCCGGCGACCATCCGGTGAAATCGGACTCCCCGTCTTTATTCGGAGCCGCGGACGCCGCTGCCGGCCCCGAGTCCGGGACCGGCAGCAGCGCCTTCTGGTTTCCGTTGTGGTCTAACTGAACTGCAGGTCCCGGCGCTTCGCCCCGGCGTAGCCGAGGGCCGCGAGACCGGCCGCGACGACCACCAGGACGATCAGCGGCAGCCACTCGATGTCCTCGGCCGGGTAGGACGCGACGTGCGCGAACGGCGAGACGTCCTGCAGCCACCCCGGCATGTCGAGCAGGCCGCCGAAGTACACGACGATGAGCGCCCACACCCACATGAGCCAGCGCAGCCAGCCCGCGCGCGGCAGCCACGTGAACGCCGCGAACGCGAACGCCGTGAGCGTCCACACGGCCGGGAGCTGGATCGCGGTGCCGAGCATGATCTTCCCGAACAGGTCGCCGTCCCCGGCCGCGCCGACGCCGGCCAGGCCGAGCCCGGCGACGATATTCGTGAGCGTCGCCGTGGCGAGCGCGACGGGCAGGTAGGAGCCGGGCCAGCCGCTGCGCGGCACCGGCGAGGCGGCGATGAGCTCGCCGCGGCCCTGCACCTCTTCCTTGCGGCCGCGGCCGATCACGAGCAGCCCGAACAGGGCCGCGATGATCGCGTTGATCGCGATGAACGTGGCCGCGAAGCCGTACGCGAGCACGTCGCCGCCGCGGTCGAGGATCGCCTGCTGCGCGTCGGAGAGGCCTTCGGCGAACTCGTCGGAGCTGCCGAGCACCGACCCGTAGGCCGCGCCGAGCAGCAGCGTCGTCGCCACGCCCGTCCAGATCAGGCCCCGCGTCAGCCGCAGCGTCAGGGCCCCGGCGCTGTTCAGGCCCGGTTTGGCGACGGGCCTCCCGGCGCGGGCCGCGACCATGCCCTGCCCGAAGTCGCGGTGGGCGACCAGCGTGAACGCCAGCCACACCGCGAGGGCCGCGACCGCGAAGGACACCAGCAAGGGCCACCAGCGCTGTTCGGGCGTGTACACGAACGTCAGCTGCGACCAGCCGATCGGCGAGAGCCAGCCCGCCGCGTTCTCCTGGGCGGCGCCGACGCCCGCGAGGAGGACCGACCAGCCGAGCACGGCGAGACCGTACCCGGTGGCGGCCGACCCCGATTCGCTGATCTGCGCGGCCACGGCCGTGAGGCACGCGAAGACCACGCCGATCGCGGTGTGCGCGAGCCCGTACAGGACCGCGCCGGAGCCGCCTTCGACCGGCAGGACCGCGAGTGCGATGAGCGCGCCGAGGACCACGGCGGCGCCGCAGCTGAGCAGGAGCGCGGCCGCGAGGTCGGCGCGGCGCCCGATGGGGTTGGAGCGGAACACCTCCGAGCGGGAGGTCTCCTCGTCGGCGCGGGTGAGCCGCACGACGAGCAGCACGAACATGACGGCGGTCATCGCCCCGGTCCACAGCAGCATCCGGTGGGCGAACAGCGCCCCCATGCTGTCGGCGTAGGCGTTGACGTACTCGACCGGGCCGGACATCGACCGCATGGCCGGGGTGTTCATGGTCGCGGCGAACGCGGCCCGCTCGCTCGCGGACTGGTACTGGTCGGTGATGGCCGGGGTCGTCAGCCACGTGCCCCCGGCGAGCCCGGCGGTCCAGGCGGTGAGGTAGACGCGGGTGCGGCGGGCCTGGAACCGCAGGAGCTTGCCGGTCCCGGCGAGCGTGCCCAGGCCGTCCTCGATCTCCGCTGCCGCGGTGGTCATGCCCCGTTCCCTTCCTGGACGCCCTTCGCGGCGAGCTCGTCGCCGTAGAAGCGCATGAAGATCTGCTCCAGCGACGGCGGCTCGCAGGTCAGGCCCGCGACGCCGACGGCGGCCAGCTGGGTGAGCACGCCGTCGAGGGCGGCGGCGTCGACCGAGCAGTCGATGTCGAGCCCGTCGACTTTGAGGTCGTGCACGCCGTCGTGGTCCTCCAGGCCCCGCACGGGGTTCTTGAGGGTGGCGCGCAGGCGCGAGCGCGAGAAGTGCCGCATCTCGGCGAGGGTGCCGGTCTCGACGATGACGCCCTTGCGGATGATGCTCACCCGCTGGCACAGCGCCTCGACCTCGCTCATGATGTGGCTGGAGAGGAGCACGGTGCGGCCCTGCGCCGAGGCCTCCTTGACGCATTCGTTGAAGACCGCGCCCATGAGCGGGTCGAGCCCGGAGGTGGGCTCGTCGAGCAGGAGCAGGTCGACGTCGGCGGCGAACGCGGCGACGAGCGCGACCTTCTGCCGGTTGCCCTTGGAGTAGGAGCGGCCCTTCTTGCGCGGGTCGAGGTCGAAGCGCTCCAGCAGCTCGTCGCGCTTGCCCTTGTCGATGCCGCCCCGCAGGCGACCGAGCAGGTCGATGGTCTCGCCGCCGGAGAGGCCGGGCCAGAGGGCGACGTCGCCGGGGACGTAGGCGAGGCGCTTGTGGAGCTCGGCCGCGTCCTTCCAGGGGTCGGCGCCGAACAGTTCGGCGCGGCCCTCGTCGGAGCGGAGCATCCCGAGGAGGACGCGGATGGTGGTCGACTTCCCGGCGCCGTTGGGGCCGAGGAAGCCGTGGGTCTCCCCTTGGGCCACTTCGAGGTTCAGGCGGTCGAGGGCGGTCACGTGGCCGAAGCGCTTGACCAGTCCCTCAGTGCGGATCACTGCGTTCATGCCCTCAAGCTAACATAGATTTCATGAATTCATGAAAGTTATGGCGTGTCAAGATAACATCAAGAAACCGTACGGTCAGGCGTCGAAGGGGAACGATGGAAGAGCACACCGCGGAGCGCAGGGCCCTGCTGGAGTACGTGGAGCAGTTCGCCGCGATCCTGATCGAGAGCGGGCTCCAGCGCATGTCCGCGCGGGTCTTCTCCTACGTCCTGGTCGACGACGCCGACACCTACACCGCCGCCGAGATCGGCGAGGGCCTCGGTGTCAGCCTCGCCGCCGTCTCCGGGGCCGTGCGGGAGCTGACCACGGCCGGGATGCTCTTCAAGACCCGCCGCGCCTCCACCCGCGCCGACGTCTACCGGCTCAAGGACGACGACCTGTGGGGCTCGATCATGCTCGACCGCACACCGATCATCCAGCGCTACCGCGAGATCGCGCTCCTCGGCATGTCGAGACTGCCCGCCGGTCCCGGCCGCGACCGCCTCATCCAGACGGCCGCGTTCATGGAGTTCATCGACCACGAGATGGGCGCCATGCGGGAGCGCTGGAACACGCGCCGCGACGAACTCATCGCCACCTACGTGGAGCGCCAGCGAACCACGCCGCCGCGATAGTGACGAGTCATACCGCTCCGGTATGCTGCTTGCCTGACCGCCCCGATCAGACGAACCCTGGAGGAAGCCGACGTGGCCGACGACACCAGCAGCTCCGACGCGGACGCGACCGCTGAAAAGGGTCGTCCCACTCGCAAGCAGGGCGAGAAGACCGCTGAGCGCAACGTCTTCAAGAAGCTGGGCCGCTTCCTCAAAGAGGTCGTCGAGCAGCTGCGCAAGGTCGTCTACCCGACCCGCCGCCAGCTCATCACCTACTCCGTCGTGGTCCTCGTCTTCGTCGGCATCATGATGGCCTACATCGGCGGCCTCGACCTCCTCTTCGGCGACCTCGTCCGCCGGGCCTTCGGCGCCGACTCCTAAGACCCCCCTCGGGCTTCCGTCCGGTCCGCCCCGCCCTTCGCGGCCGCGGGCGGATTGCGTGACCTGCGCCGGTTCGCCGGTGCCTGAGGCACGCCGCCGTCCGGAGCGGCTACCCTAGTGGGTATGACGCGCGCCGGTTCCGCCGGCGCGCGACTTCACAGACGGGCCCCGCCGCATCCGAGAAACCGGTGCGGGCGAGCGCGCACCGTCGGAGAAATGACCAGTCGCAGTACCTCGCCCTTCGGCGAGGTCGAGCCGGAATGAGAGTTGAGCGTGTCTGAGTTCGACGAGGCCCTGAAGAACGAGGTCGCGGCCCAGGCTGCCGCGGCGCAGGTCGCGGACGTCGACGCGGAGCCCGAGATCGACGAGGACGCCGTACCCGGCGAGCCCGAGGTCGACCCGGCGGAGGCGCTGCGCGCCAAGCTGCGCTTCGCGCCCGGCGAGTGGTACGTGCTGCACTCCTACGCGGGCTTCGAGAACCGGGTGCGCTCCAACCTGGAGAACCGTATCCAGTCCTTCGACATGGAGGACTTCATCTACCAGATCGAGGTCCCCACCCACACCGAGGTGGAGATCAAGAACGGCAAGCGCTCCAAGGTCGAGGCCAAGGTCTTCCCCAGCTACGTGCTCGTCCGCATGGAGATGACCCCCGAGTCCTACTCCGTCGTGCGCAACACGCCCGGCGTGACCGGCTTCGTCGGCGTGGTCGACCGCACCGACCGGCCCAGCCCGCTCCCGCTCGACGAGGTCATCCAGTGGCTGCTCCCGCCCGAGCAGAAGCCCAAGGACGAGGCCCAGGCCGAGTCCGCCGGCGGCGACCTCGACATCAAGGTCGACTTCACCGAGGGCGAGTCCGTCACCGTCGTCGACGGCGCGTTCGCGTCCATGCCGGCCACCATCGCCGAGATCAACGCCGAGCAGCAGAAGCTCAAGGTGCTCGTGTCGATCTTCGGCCGCGAGACCCCGGTCGAGCTCAACTTCAACCAGGTCTCGAAGCTGTAGCACGAGCTACAGCTCACATACCTCTCTTCAGGGGCGCCGCCGGTCGGCGGGTACCCTGGAGAGGTTGCGCACCTGCTCAGGCACGTGTGTACATGTAAGGCAGGGCCGCGTGCCCTGCAAAGCCCAGGATCAAGAGAAGGACACGATGGCTCCCAACAAGAAGGCCGTTGTGACGTTCAAGCTGGAGCTCGCGGGTGGCCAGGCCACCCCGGCCCCGCCGGTGGGTCCCGCCCTCGGCCAGCACGGCGTCAACATCATGGAGTTCTGCAAGGCCTACAACGCGGCCACCGAATCCCAGCGCGGCGAAGTCCTCCCCGCTGAGATCACGGTGTACGAGGACCGTTCGTTCACGTTCGTCCTCAAGACCCCGCCGGCCGCGAAGCTCCTGCTCAAGGCCGCCGGTGTCGCGAAGGGCTCTGGCGAGCCCCACCGCGTCAAGGTCGGCAAGGTGACCTCGGCCCAGGTGCGCGAGATCGCGGAGAAGAAGCTCCCCGACCTCAACGCCAACGACCTCGACGCCGCGTCGCTCATCGTCGCGGGCACCGCCCGCTCCATGGGCATCACCGTCGAAGGCTAAGACCGGTCGCCGTCGGCTCAGCCGACACCAACCCAGTGGAAGGGCGCGCGCCCGCCCTCACCACGACATCCGAAGGATGGAACATGAAGCGCAGCAAGAAGTACACCGACCTCGCCAAGAAGGTCGACCGCACGCAGCTCTACTCGCCCGCCGAGGCGACCGGGCTCGCCAAGGAGACCTCGCCGACCAAGTTCGACGCCACCGTTGAAGTGTCCCTTCGACTCGGTGTCGACCCGCGTCAGGCCGACCAGCTCGTCCGCGGCACCGTCTCCCTGCCCCACGGCACGGGCAAGACCGTCCGCGTCGTCGTCTTCGCCGAGGGTGACAAGGCCGAGGCCGCCGTCGCCGCCGGCGCCGACGAGGTCGGCTCCGACGAGCTCGTCAAGCGGATCTCCGAAGGCTGGCTCGACTTCGACGCCGCCGTCGCCACGCCCGACCAGATGGCCAAGATCGGCCGGATCGCGCGCATCCTGGGCCCGCGCGGTCTCATGCCGAACCCGAAGACGGGCACCGTCACTCCCGACGTCGCCAAGGCCGTCACGGAGATCAAGGCCGGCAAGATCTCGTTCCGTGTGGACAAGCACGCGAACCTGAACCTGCCGATCGGCAAGGCCAGCTTCTCCGCCGAGCAGCTCGCCGAGAACTACAACGCCGCCCTCGAAGAGGTGCAGCGCCTGAAGCCCGCGAGCTCCAAGGGCGTGTACCTCAAGAAGGCGACGATCTCCACCACCATGGGCCCGGGCATCCCGGTCGACCCGCAGGCGGTCAAGATCAAGTAGTGCACCGCAAGGTGTGATGTAGCCCCGGCGCAGGCGACTGCGCTGGGGCTTCTGCTATATGCCCTGCTACGCTGGAATCCAACAACCCAAAGACCGTTCGGTCACCGCCTTGCGCGGTTGTAAACCACCCGGGACCGACGTAGGGCGACTATTCGAAGCGACCATGGTGCGGGCCCCCGGGCCCGAAGGTCCCAGTGATGAGGCGTCCGCGAGGGCGCCTTTTTTGTCGCCTCCGCACGGTTTTGGATTGACCAGCCGAGAGAGGAGGGAAATATGGCTGACAGGGAATACCCGGCGGGTAAGACGACCGCCATCGCCGAACTCGCCGACGAGTTCTCCAGCGCGACCGCCACGGTGCTCACCGAGTACCGCGGCCTCTCCGTTGCAGAGCTCCGCGAGCTCCGGCGTTCCCTCGGCGAGGGGACGCAGTACCGCGTCGCCAAGAACACCCTCGCCAAGCGCGCTGCCAACCAGGTCGGTGTCACCGGCCTGGACGAGCTGTTCGTCGGCCCCACCGCGATCACCTTTATCAAGGGTGACCCGGTCGAGGCCGCAAAGGGACTCCGCGCGTTCGCGAAGTCGCACGATGCCTTGATCATCAAGGGCGGGTACATGGAGGGCAAAGCCCTCTCCGTCGATGAGATCAACAAGCTCGCCGACCTCGAGTCCCGCGAGGTGCTGCTGGCCAAGCTGGCCGGCGCGCTGAAGGCCACCGCGCAGAAGACCGCCTCCGTGCTCGCCGCCCCCGCAGGGCAGGTTGCACGACTTGGCGCGGCGCTGCAGGACAAGAAGGCGGCCGCCGGGGAGTAACCCCAGCAGGCCCAAGACTTTAAAGAAAGGAACCACCATGGCTAAGCTTTCCACCGAAGACCTTCTCGAGCAGTTCGAGGGCATGACCCTCCTCGAGGTCTCCGAGTTCGTCAAGGCGTTCGAGGAGAAGTTCGACGTCACCGCCGCCGCCCCCGTCGCCGTGGCCGCTGCCGGCCCCGCCGCCGGTGGCGCTGAGGCCGCTGTCGAGAAGGACACCTTCGACGTCGTCCTCGAGTCCGCGGGCGAGTCCAAGATCAAGGTCATCAAGGAAGTTCGCGGCCTGACCGGCCTCGGCCTCAAGGAAGCCAAGGAGCTCGTCGAGAGCGCCCCCAAGGCCGTCCTCGAGGGCGCGAAGAAGGACGACGCGGAGAAGGCCAAGGAGGCCCTCGAGGGCGCCGGCGCCACCGTCACCCTCAAGTAATCGCGTACGCCGCATTACTGCATAAGGGGCCTCCCAGCCCTTGTACTGCAGACCGGGTCCGCACCGCCTCACGGCGGCGCGGACCCGGTCTTTTCCTTTACTGGAAAGAATTCTCAGAAGAATCCGCGCCGCGAGCAACGAAACCGAAGCACCGCCACGTCTTTGCGAGTAGACACACCCACGCACTCAAGGAGATGGACGATGTCCGCAAGGAGATGGGCGGCCGGGCTCGGCGGAGCGACTGTGCTCGCGCTGACCGCCGGCTGCGGGATGCTCGGTATCGGCGGCGGAGGCGACGACGGCAAGTCCGACGAGGAGCGCCTCGTCGAGATGCTCAACGAGAGCAACCGCATCGATGCCGAGCTGGCGGCCGCCGAGAACCGCATCGTCCAGAACTGCCTGGAGGCCGCGGGGCACACGGTCCACGAACCCTGGACCATGCAGGCCTACGAGCCCGAGAACCAGGAGTCGCTGACCTACGGCTACTCGCACGAGGAGTTCCTGCTCCCCGCCGAGGAGGCCGCCGAATGGGGCTTCGGCCAGTGGTCGAACTCCATGGAGGGCTCCGAGGACCCCGCGAGCGAGGACTACTACGCCGCGCAGGAGGAGAAGTGGTCCGAAGAGGAAGAGAACTGGGAAGAGCCCGACACCACCGAGTGGGACGCCCTCACCCCTGAGGAGCAGTACGACTGGTACGTCGCCTACCAGGGCGAGGAGTACGCCGAGTACAGCTGGGGCTCGCGCGAGGACTACATCGGCTCCGCTGAAGAGGAAGCGGAGATGGAGGGCCTCAGCGAAGAGGAGCTCATGGCCCTCGAGGAAGAGGCCGCCGCCGAAGAAGAGGGCGAGATCGTCGTCGAGGAAGAGGAGAACTGGGAGGAGCCCAAGCCGGGCGGCTGCCAGCTCGAGATGATCGAGGCCCTCTACGGCGAGCCCAAGATGGTCGAGGAGACCTACGAGGAAGAGGGCTCCACCGAGACCTACACCTACTGGGAGTACCGCCCCCGCAACCCCGCCTACGGCGACAGCGAGGAGAGCATGTGGGAGGACATCGAGGCCGACTACACCGCCGCGATGTCGGACCTGCAGATGGACTACATCGACTGCATCGCCGGCCGCGGTTACGAGGGCTGGGAGTTCACCGAGTACAACAGCCTGCCGATCTGGGAGTTCTTCGGGACGCTCTACTACCAGAACTCCAGCGAGGAAGAGCAGGAGATGATGATGGGCGACACCGACGTCGAGGTGCCGCCGATCCCCGAGGCCGCCGGCTCCACGTACGAGGAGTGGAAGGCCTACGAGATCCAGACGGCCGTCGACTTCGCCGAGTGCGGCGAGGAGACCGGCTACGCGAAGGCCTCTGAGAAGGCCTACGACGACGCCCACATCAAGGCCTACACCGCCATCGAGCAGGACGTGTACGGCTGGCAGGACGAGATGCGCGACATCATCGCCAAGGCGCAGGAGCAGCTCGACAAGTAACAGACCACCTCTCTATCGGGGAAGAAGGCCCGGGCCGCGCAGATGGGGCGCAGCCCGGGCCGCCCTGTATCCCCATGCCCCGCAACGGGAACCGGTCGTCCTTTGGTTCCCCGCTCCTGCTTCGCGCCACGGCGGCGGCGCGGACGGCGGTGCGCAGCGGGCGAACCCCGGGGCCGGGCCTGAAGCCGCGTCACCTTTCCGGCGCGGGCTCGTTGAACATGATGAGGCGGCGGCCCGTTCACGGGCCCGCCGCCGCAGGTGCGAGGCCGGGACGCCGCATTGCGGCCGGTAGCCGGGCGCGCGAGCGCTCCGGCTCCGGCGGCAGGCGACGCAAAGGCGTCCCGGACCCCGCACCCATAGGGCATGCCCCTTCCCACCCGCATCCACCTCCGACCACCGGTGTAAATACGACGACTCTCCCACAGGGGTCCGACACTCCCTCGGATGCGAGGTTCGCTCGCTCGCCCGGCGCGACACGCCCGGGCCCCGAAACTTGTGCGTCCCTTTCAGAACGCCCTCCCGGGAGGCCGCCGCGACCCGTCCGCGCCCCCGCTGCGCTGGGGTTCGCCCGCCCGCCGCGACCGCGCGGAGCACCGGTTCACGCGCTGAGGCCGAAGGGGCGCATCCGGGCGAATTAGACGCCTGACTTGACGAACTGTGACTTGATCCTGCAAACTAGTTCCTCAAGCGCCACTACGTGGCGCGCGCAACGTCCGCCCCCACCGGGCCGCCCCCGGCACCGCGGACGAAGCGCATAGGAAGTACAGAAGAAGCGCAGACGGCCGCCGCGGGGCGGCCCGCAGGACGACCCGGTGAGCGAACCGGAACACGGAGCGATGTACGGAAGGAACTTCGGCAGCGGGAGAGATTGTCGTCACCCCTTACCCCACCACCCGGTGGGGAAGTTGACACTTGCCGGAGCGTACATTAAGCTATTAATTTGCGCTGCCTCCTTCACGCCTTCTTGACGCGGTGAGGGTCGTGGACGGTGGGGATTCCAGGCAATCGACCGACGATGGACGCCATATCTGGCATGTCCGCGCGGTCTGTGCCCGTCTCCGGCTGTCCTCGTCGATCCCGCATCGGTGCGGAGACTGCGGCATGCGCCGGCCGTCGTAACAATCAGGTCCTCGGAAGGACGAATCTTGGCAGCTTCCCGCACTGGCAAGACCAGCTCCAGCAAGAGCAAGCACGCACCTCGCCGTATCTCGTTCGGCAGGATCGAAGAGAAACTCGAAGTCCCGAACCTTCTGGCGCTCCAGACCGACTCGTTCGACTGGCTCGTCGGCAACGAGGCGTACCGCGCCCGCGTGGGCGAAGACGCGGTGAGCGGCCTCGACGAGATCCTCGAGGAGATCAGCCCGATCGAGGACTTCTCGGGCACCATGAGCCTGTCCTTCTCCAATCCTCGCTTCGACGAGGTCAAGGCCCCCATCGAGGAGTGCCGCGAGAAGGACCTCACCTACTGCGCCCCGCTGTTCGTCACGGCGGAGTTCATCAACCACACCACCGGCGAGATCAAGAGCCAGACGGTCTTCATGGGCGACTTCCCCATGATGACCCCGAAGGGCACCTTCATCATCAACGGCACCGAGCGCGTGGTCGTCTCGCAGCTCGTCCGTTCGCCCGGCGTGTACTTCGACAAGCAGCCCGACAAGACCTCGGACCGCGACCTGACCGCCGCCAAGGTCATTCCGGGCCGCGGCGCCTGGCTCGAGTTCGACATCGACAAGCGCGAGACCGTCGGCGTGCGCGTCGACCGCAAGCGCCGCCAGGCCGTCACCGTGCTCCTGAAGGCCATCGGCTGGGACAACGACCGCATCCGCGAGCGCTTCGGCTGGTCCGAGCTCATGATGACGACCTTGGAAAAGGACACCATCAACTCGCAGGACGAGGCGCTGCTCGACATCTACCGCAAGCTCCGCCCGGGCGAGCCGCCGACGAAGGACAACGCGCAGTCGCTGCTGGAGAACCTGTTCTTCAACAAGAAGCGCTACGACCTCGCGAAGGTCGGCCGCTACAAGGTCAACAAGAAGTTCGGCCTCGACTCGCCGATCTCCACCGGCGTGCTCACCGAGGACGACCTGGCCGCGACGATCGAGTTCATGCTGCGCCTGCACTCGGCCGAGCCGGGTTACGGCCCCGACGACATCGACCACTTCGGCAACCGCCGCCTGCGCACCGTCGGCGAGCTCATCCAGAACCAGATCCGGGTGGGCCTCTCCCGCATGGAGCGCGTCGTGCGCGAGCGCATGACGACCCAGGACGTCGAGGCGATCACGCCGCAGACCCTGATCAACATCCGCCCCGTGGTGGCCGCGATCAAGGAGTTCTTCGGTACTTCGCAGCTGTCGCAGTTCATGGACCAGGTCAACCCGATCACGGGTCTGACCCACCGCCGCCGCCTCTCGGCGCTCGGCCCGGGCGGTCTCTCGCGCGACCGCGCCGCCATGGACGTGCGCGACGTGCACCCGTCGCACTACGGCCGCATGTGCCCGATCGAGACGCCTGAAGGCCCGAACATCGGCCTCATCGGCGCCATGTCGACCTTCGCGCGCGTCAACCCGTTCGGCTTCATCGAGACGCCGTACCGGAAGGTCGTCGAGGGCAAGGTCTCCGACGAGATCCAGTACCTGACGGCCGACGAAGAGGACCGCTTCACCATCGCGCAGGCGAACCAGCTGCTGAACGAGGACGGCTCGTTCATCGACGCGCAGGTCCTCGCCCGCGGCCGCGGCGGCGAGGCCGAGCTCCTCACCGCCGACGAGATCGACTTCATGGACGTCTCGCCGCGCCAGATGACCTCGGTCGCGACCGCGCTCGTGCCCTTCCTGGAGCACGACGACGCCAACCGCGCCCTCATGGGCGCGAACATGCAGCGCCAGGCCGTGCCGCTCATCAAGACCGACTCGCCGCTGGTGGGCACCGGCATGGAGTACCGCGCCGCGGTCGACGCCGGTGACGTGGTCGTCGCCGAGGCCGACGGCCTCGTCGAGGACTCCAGCGCCGACTACATCACGATCGCGCAGGACAACGGCATGCGCCGCACCTACCTGCTGCACAAGTTCCGCCGCTCCAACGCGGGCTCGTGCATCAACCAGGTGCCGCTCGTGACCGAGGGCGAGCGCGTCGAGGCCGGGCAGCCGATCGCCGACGGTCCGTCCACGGACAAGGGCGAGATGGCCCTGGGCAAGAACCTGCTCGTCGCGTTCACCACCTGGGAGGGCCAGAACTTCGAGGACGCCATCGTGCTCTCCTCGCGCCTGGTCGAAGAGGACGTGCTCACCTCGATCCACATCGACGAGCACGAAGTCGACGCCCGCGACACCAAGCTGGGCCCGGAAGAGATCACCCGCGACATCCCGAACGTCGGCGAGGAGATGCTCTCCGACCTCGACGACCGCGGCATCATCCGCATCGGTGCCGAGGTCGAGGACGGCGACATCCTCGTCGGCAAGGTCACGCCCAAGGGCGAGACCGAGCTGACCCCGGAGGAGCGCCTGCTGCGCGCGATCTTCGGCGAGAAGGCCCGCGAGGTCCGCGACACGTCCCTGAAGGTCCCGCACGGCGAGGCCGGCACGGTCATCGGCGTCCGCACCTTCTCGCGCGAGGACGGCGACGAGCTGTCCCCGGGCGTCAACGAGATGGTCCGCGTCTACATCGCCCAGAAGCGCAAGATCGGCGTCGGCGACAAGCTCGCCGGCCGCCACGGCAACAAGGGCGTCATCTCCAAGGTCGTGCCGCAGGAGGACATGCCGTTCCTCCCCGACGGCACGCCGGTCGACATCCTGCTCAACCCGCTGGGTGTGCCGGGCCGTATGAACATCGGCCAGGTACTCGAGGTCCACTTGGGCTGGGCGGCGAAGACGGGCTGGAAGCTCGAGGGCTTCGACGAGGCCTGGCAGCAGGCCCTCAAGGCCATCGGCGCCGACGAGGCCCCGGCGAACTCCAAGGTCGGTACGCCCGTGTTCGACGGTGCGCACCCCGAGGAGGTCACCGGTGTCCTGGCGAACACGCTGCCCAACCGCGACGGCCAGCGCATGGTCGCCCCGACGGGCAAGGCGCAGCTGTTCGACGGCCGCTCCGGCGAGCCGTTCCCGGACCCGATCTCGGTCGGCTACATGTACATCCTGAAGCTGAACCACATGGTCGACGACAAGATCCACGCGCGTTCGACCGGTCCGTACTCGATGATCACCCAGCAGCCGCTCGGCGGTAAGGCCCAGTTCGGTGGCCAGCGCTTCGGTGAGATGGAGTGCTGGGCCATGCAGGCCTACGGCGCCGCTTACGCGCTGCAGGAGCTGCTGACGATCAAGTCCGACGACGTGGTGGGCCGCGTGAAGGTCTACGAGGCCATCGTCAAGGGCGAGAACGTGCCCGAGCCGGGCATTCCGGAATCGTTCAAGGTGCTGCTCAAGGAGCTCCAGTCGCTGTGTCTGAACGTGGAGGTGCTGTCCGCCGACGGGCAGGCCATCCAGATGACCGAGAGCGATGACGAGGTCTTCCGCGCGGCCGAGGAGCTGGGGATCGACCTGTCCCACGAAGAGCCCTCGTCCGTGGACTTCGAAAGCGCCTGACGTCGAGTGAGAGCGGCCCACGATGAAGCTTGCGAATCGTAAATTTGCACAGTTTCGGCCGGCCGCTCTCGCCAACGTCTCATCCAATCCTTAAGAACCATCAAGGGGAAGAGTTCAGTGCTCGACGTCAACTTCTTCGACAAGTTGAAGATCGGCCTCGCCACCGCCGAGGACATTCGGCAGTGGTCGCACGGCGAGGTGAAGAAGCCCGAGACCATCAACTACCGCACTCTGAAGCCTGAGAAGGACGGTCTCTTCTGCGAGAAGATCTTCGGTCCGACCCGGGACTGGGAGTGCTACTGCGGCAAGTACAAGCGGATTCGCTTCAAGGGCATCATCTGTGAGCGCTGCGGCGTCGAGGTGACCCGTTCGAAGGTCCGCCGCGAGCGCATGGGCCACATCGAGCTCGCCGCTCCCGTGACGCACATCTGGTACTTCAAGGGCGTTCCCTCGCGCTTGGGCTACCTGCTGGACCTGGCGCCGAAGGACCTGGAGAAGGTCATCTACTTCGCGGCGTACGTGATCACCGCGGTCGACGAGGAGGCCCGCCAGCGGGACGTCCCGACCCTGGAGAACGAGATCGTCGCCGAGAAGCGCCACCTCGAGCAGCAGCGCGACGCTGCGATCGAGGAGCGCGCCTCGAAGCTCGAGGGCGACATGGCCGAGCTGGAGGCCGAGGGCGCCCGCGCCGACGTCCGCCGCAAGGTCAAGGACGGCGGCGAGCGCGAGATGCGCCAGATCCGCGACAAGGCGCAGCGTGAGATCGACCGTCTCGACGAGGTCATGGACACGTTCCGCAAGCTCGAGGTCCGCCAGCTCATCGGCGACGAGATGCTCTACCGCGAGCTGCAGCAGCGCTTCGGCGAGTACTTCACCGGCGGCATGGGCGCGGAGTCCATCAAGAACCTGCTGGAGAACCTGGACCTGGACGCCGAGGCGATCAGCCTGCGCGAGACCATCGCGACCGGCAAGGGCCAGAAGAAGCTGCGTGCGCTCAAGCGCCTGAAGGTCGTGGCCGCGTTCCAGGCCACCGGCAACTCGCCGCTGGGCATGGTCCTCGACTGCGTGCCGGTGATCCCGCCGGAGCTGCGCCCGATGGTGCAGCTCGACGGCGGCCGCTTCGCGACCTCGGACCTGAACGACCTGTACCGCCGCGTCATCAACCGCAACAACCGCCTGAAGCGCCTGATGGACCTCGGTGCGCCCGAGATCATCGTGGCGAACGAGAAGCGGATGCTGCAGGAGTCGGTGGACGCGCTGTTCGACAACGGCCGCCGCGGCCGCCCGGTGACGGGCCCCGGCAACCGTCCGCTCAAGTCGCTGTCCGACATGCTCAAGGGCAAGCAGGGCCGGTTCCGCCAGAACCTGCTCGGCAAGCGCGTCGACTACTCGGGCCGTTCGGTCATCGTGGTCGGCCCGCGCCTGAAGCTGCACCAGTGCGGTCTGCCGAAGCAGATGGCGCTGGAGCTGTTCAAGCCGTTCGTGATGAAGCGCCTGGTGGACCTGAACCACGCGCAGAACATCAAGTCGGCCAAGCGCATGGTCGAGCGCGCGCGCCCGGTCGTGTGGGACGTGCTCGAAGAGGTCATCTCCGAGCACCCGGTCCTGCTGAACCGTGCGCCTACGCTGCACCGCCTCGGCATCCAGGCCTTCGAGCCGCAGCTGGTCGAGGGCAAGGCCATCCAGCTGCACCCGCTGGTGTGCACCGCCTTCAACGCCGACTTCGACGGCGACCAGATGGCCGTGCACGTCCCGCTGAGCGCTGAGGCCCAGGCCGAGGCCCGCATCCTGATGCTGGCGTCGAACAACATCCTCAAGCCCTCGGACGGCAAGCCGGTGGCCCTGCCCACGCAGGACCAGATCATCGGCCTGTACTACCTGACGCACCTTTCCGAAGGCCGCGTCGGCGAGGGCCGGGCGTTCTCGGACGTCGGCGAGGCGCAGATGGCGAAGGACCGCGGCGAGCTGGACCTCCAGGCGCCGATCCGCATCCGTCTGGACGACATCGAGACCATCAACAACGGCAAGGGCGCCGAGCCGTGGACGGCCCCTGAGGGCTGGACCCCGGGCGAGCCGCTGCTGGTCGAGACGACGCTGGGCCGCGTGTTCTTCAACGAGTGCCTGCCGCCGGACTTCGAGTTCGTGAACTACGAGGTCCGCAAGGGCCAGCTCTCGGAGATCATCCACGACCTGTCCGAGCACTACTCGAAGGTGCAGCTGGGCGCTTGCCTGGACGCGCTGAAGTCCGCGGGCTTCCGCTGGGCCGGCTGGTCCGGTGTGACCATCGGTATCGAGGACGTCGTGGAGCCGGCCCACAAGGCCGAGATCCTGGAGAAGTACGAGGCGGACTCCGCCAAGATCGACAAGCAGTACGTCCGCGGTCTGATGACCGCGGAGGAGCGCCGCGGCGAGCTGACGGAGATCTGGACCAAGGCCACGGCCGAGGTGCTGGAGGACCTGAACGAGACGCTGCAGCCGGAGAACCCGCTGTGGCAGATGATCAACTCGGGCGCGCGAGGCAACATGCTGCAGCTGCGGCAGATCGCCGGTATGCGCGGCCTGGTGGCGAACCCGAAGGGCGAGATCATCCCGCGCCCGATCAAGTCCTCGCTGCGCGAGGGCCTGACGGTGCTGGAGTACTTCATCTCCACCCACGGTTCGCGCAAGGGTCTGGCCGACACCGCGCTGCGTACCGCCGACTCGGGTTACCTGACCCGTCGTCTGGTGGACGTGTCGCAGGACGTCATCATCCGCGAGGACGACTGCGGTACCGACCGCGCCCTGGAGTTCCAGGTCGCCGTCGAGATCGACGGGAAGTTCGTCGAGGCCGACACCGTGGACTCCTCGGTGGACGCCCGCAACCTCGCGGAGGACGTCGAGGTCGACGGCAAGGTCATCCTCGAGCGCAACACGCCGCTGAACTCCGACCACATCGCGACGCTGGTCGCCGCGGGCGTCACCACGGTGAAGATCCGCTCGGTGCTCACCTGCGAGTCCCGCCAGGGCGTCTGCGCGGCCTGCTACGGCCGTTCGATGCCGACCGGCGAGAAGGTGGACCTCGGCGAGGCCGTGGGCATCATCGCGGCGCAGTCGATCGGTGAGCCGGGCACGCAGCTGACGATGCGTACCTTCCACACCGGTGGTGCGGCGACCTCGCAGGACATCACGCAGGGTCTGCCGCGTGTCCAGGAGGTCTTCGAGGCGCGCGTCCCCAAGGGCAAGGCGCCGATCGCTGAGGCGAGCGGCATCGTGCGCATCGAGGACGCCGAGAAGAGCCGGAAGATCATCATCACCCCGGACGACGGTTCCGAGGAGATCGTGGTCGAGAAGGTGCCGCGCCGTCTGCGTCTGCGCTTCGGCGACGGCGAGCACGTCGAGGTCGGCGAGAAGCTCGTCGAGGGCACCATCGACCCGCACGAGCTGCTGCGCGTGCTCGGTCCGCGGAAGGTCCAGCGCCACCTGGTGGAGCAGGTCCAGGACGTGTACCGCTCGCAGGGCGTGATGATCCACGACAAGCACATCGAGATCATCGTGCGCCAGATGCTCAAGCGCGTGACGATCATCGACTCGGGGACCCTGGAGTTCCTGCCGGGCTCCCTGGTGGACCGCCTGGAGTTCGAGGAGCAGAACCGCAAGGTGCTGGCCGACGGCGGCGAGCCGGCCTCCGGCCGCCCGCAGCTGATGGGCATCACGAAGGCCTCGCTGGCGACGGAGTCGTGGCTGTCCGCGGCCTCGTTCCAGGAGACCACCCGCGTGCTCACCGAGGCCGCGATCTCCGGCAAGTCCGACTCGCTGGTCGGCCTGAAGGAGAACGTGATCCTGGGCAAGCTGATCCCGGCCGGTACCGGCATCGCCAAGTACCGGAACGTGTCGGTCGAGCCCACCGAGGAAGCCAAGGCCGCGGTCTACTCCCTCGGCGGCTACGAGGACACGACCGCCAGCGCCTTCGCCTACGGCGGCGGCCCGGCGGTCAGCCTCGAGGACTCCTACGACCTGGGTTCCTTCTAAACGAACAACCTGCCGATTCCCGACGGCATGCAAGAAACCGGTGGGGGGGGGGGGGGGGGGGGGGGGGGGGGGGGGGGGGGGGGGGGGGGGGGGGGGGGGGGGGGGGGGGGGGGGGGGGAGGGGGAGGGGGGGGGGGGGGGGGGGGGGGGGAGGGGGGGGGGGGGAGGGGGGGGGGGGGGGGGGGGGTGTGTGTTGGG